>JAXHTH010000050.1:0-4964 GCA_034211115.1 Planctomycetota bacterium
ACCGCTCCACCGACCACCCCCTCAGACGGGGGGCGGGGGGTCATACGATCAACTGCGCCCTGGCGCGATGTAATGATGCATCGTGAAAGCATCAGCATAGCAGTTAGAAACACTACCGAAACAGATACACATCGCCGGGCGTGCTGTCGGAACATCCGAAGAAAACTTATAACTTGTGCCTTGCACTGCCGATCGACGATGTTATATTGCTTATGCAAATGACGCTTTGCGAAACCAATCAAGCGTCATCCGGTCAGATCGGCTGACCGACACATCCCACCAGAATGCTCCCGCGCGATTGCAGTCGCCGGGAGCGTGGCCACAGGAGATGCAGTCCCATGGCAAACCAAGTATATACCATCGTGACGGATCGGATCGTCCAACTCCTGGAAGAGGGTACGGTCCCCTGGCGGAAACCGTGGGCCGGGCCGGCCCAGGAGCCGAAGAACCTCCGAAGCGGCCGGCCCTATCGCGGGATCAACGTTTTTCTGCTGTCTGCGGCCGGTTTCGGCTCGCCTTGGTGGCTGACGTTCCGGCAGGCCAAGGCGCGGGGCGGGCACATCCGGAAAGGCGAGCATGGGTCAATCGTCGTCTTCTACAAGGATTGGCGCCCGGAGGATCGAACCGACGACGACGGCCGGCCCGTGGTGATCCCAGTTCTCCGGTACTACCGGGTCTGGAACGTGGAGCAATGCGAGGGCATCGACTATCCCAAGCCCGACGTGCCGACAATCGACTTCCGGCCGATCGACCGATGCGAGCGCGTGGTCGCCGATATGCCCCGCCGGCCGGAGATTCGCCACGGCGAAGCGCGGGCATGGTACCGGCCATCGGCTGACGTGGTGAACATGCCGCGGCCGGAGCTATTCACCAGCGCGGAAGAATACTACTCGACTCTGTTCCACGAATTGACGCATTCGACCGGGCACAAGTCGCGTCTGGATCGTCCGGGCATCGCCAACGTGCAACCTTTCGGATCGGCCGACTACTCCCGCGAGGAATTGATCGCGGAAATGGGCGCGGCGTTCCTGTCGGGATTCTGCGGCATCGAAACGGCGACGATCGACAATTCCGCGGCCTACATCGCCGGATGGCTGTCGAAGCTCCGGAGCGATCGGAAGCTCGTGGTCCAAGCGGCATCCCAAGCGCAGCGCGCGGCCGACTTCATCCTCGCCAAGTCGGCAGCGCTGGCGACGGCAGCATGAAGGAGGATCGACCGATGACGAAGAATGACCTATCCGAAGCGCTCGCCCTTGCCCGAAGCGATGCCACGCTGCCCGGGCCGGAGGAGCTTGGGATCTTTGACGGGTACGCGCTGCCCGACTTCCAGCCCATCGATTGCACCCTGGAGCTGCTCGCAGCGCTCCTGCGCTGGGAAGTGGTGACGTTTTCCGGGGGCATCGACCACGAAGCGCTGAATGAGCTCAGCCGATGCGGCCGGCATCGGTTCCGGGTACTCCGGCCCGCGGCCGTCGATGCCGCCTGAGAGAGATTCGCGCGTCGTTTCCTACCGGATTCGACGCGCTTTCCGGCTCCATCGGGGAGCCGACATCCAAGACAAGCGCCCGGCCGCGTGGTCAAGGCAAGCCGGGCGCGCTCACAGGGAGCATCGTCATGCTATACGAGACCTACAGACCGAAGCAATGGGCCGATCTGGTCGGCCAGGACCGGGCCGTGACGGTGGCGCGGCGCATTCTCGAACGCGAGGGATTCGACCGGGGCGCGTTCTGGATCGGTGCCAACGGTCAGAACAATTCGGGCGTGGGCAAGACATCGCTGGCGTGGGTGATCGCCCACGCGCTCGCCGAGCCGTTCTTCATCACGGTCTTGAAGGGGCGGAACGTCGATGTGCGAACCGTCAAGGACATGGAGCGCAGCGCGTGGTTGTGCGTGCCGAGCGATGAGAAGCCGTTTCGGGTCTGGATCGTCGAAGAGGCGCACCAGATGACACAGGGAGCCGTTGACCTGTTCCTGACGTTTCTGGAGGGTCTGCCGCGGCATTGCGTGGTGATCTTCACGTCCACCAGACCGATCAGCGAGGATCTCTTTGGCGCGGATGCCGGCCCGTTCGGCTCCCGATGCCACGTCATCACTTTGACGAATCAGGGGCTGAGCCGAGCCTTTGCAGAACGCGCCCATTGGATCGCCGAGCGCGAGGGATTGAACGGCCGTGACATTGGCGAGTATGTCAAGCTCGCCCAGCGCTGCCACAACAACCTGCGGGCGATGCTCCAGGCCGTCGAGGAGGGGGAAATGCTGGAGGGCGCAGCATGAACGTTCTCGCCGCATTGATCGTCGCCGTCGCCTTTGTCTGGTCCACCAGATCCGGAGGCTGGTGGGACCGATTCGTTGATCGACTCTCGGAAGGGTCAGACCATGAATGAGCAGACCGACAACCCGACTCCCGGCGATGACCGGGAGATCGTCCCCGCGACCGGGGCAGGATCGTTGCACGTTGGCGCGGACGGGCTCACCACGGCCGACGGGGCGACCACGCACCCAGCCGTCGCCTACCTCGCCGGACTGGCGAAGCGGTCGCGCCGGACCATGAAAGGGGCGCTCGATGCCATCGCCTCGATGGGATCGGGCGGCACGGCCGACGCGCTGACGTTCCCGTGGCACGAGCTGCGCTTTGAGCACACCACGGCGATCCGGACCGGGCTCGCCGAGCGATACCCGAACCCCTCGACGGTGAATCTCCACCTTGCGGCGCTTCGGGGTGTGCTGCGGGCCTGCTGGCGACTCGGGCTGATGGATGGGGAGACCTATCAGCGCGCCGCCGACGTGCCATCGGTGAAGGGCTCAACCTTGCCGAAGGGTCGCGCGCTCGGCGCCGGCGAGATCCGGGCGCTGTTCCAGGCCTGCGCCTCAGATCCATCGCCAGCGGGCCGCAGGGATGCCGCTCTGCTCGCCGTCATGTATGGCACGGGACTGAGACGGGCGGAAGTCGCGGGGCTCCAGGCGGGCGATATCGACCACCAGACGGGCGCGATCGTGGTCCGGGGCAAGGGCAACAAGGAACGCACGGCCTACCTCGCCAACGGCGCCGGCGCGGCCGTGGCGGATTGGATCATGGCGCGTGGCGATGAACCGGGCCCGCTGTTCCTCCGCATCCGGAAGGACGGCCAGATCGGCGCCGAGGGTCTGACCGCCCAGGCGATCTACAATGCGCTCCGGAAGCGGGCCGAGCAGGCTGGCGTGGCACGGTTCAGTCCTCATGATCTCCGGCGGACCTTCGTCGGTGACATGCTCGATGCCGGGGCCGATGTCTCGCTGGTCGCCAAGCTGGCGGGTCATGCCCAGGTCACCACCACGGCCCGATACGACCGCCGGCCCGAGCGGGCGAAGCAGAAGGCGGCGGGGATGCTGTTCGTGCCATTTGTGCGGAGCGACCCAGAGTCCGGGGACCGGAACGGCCCCTGAACTGACGGAGGATCAGATCTGCCTCGCGCGCGCGTAATGGTCGCACGACGCCGATCGGTTTTCAGCCCGAGGATAGAAGAACGCGCGCGGTGCCTGTCGGCTCTGGGACGGAGGAAACGAGGTCGGGATTCCTCGCGCGCGTGAAGCCGGCGGTAATTAGCCGGTCTGCAACTCCTCCGCCGCCTTCACCCCTGTGTCTGTCAGGAGAATACCCTGCGGCCAGGTGCTCAGTCTGATCAGACCTCGTCTCTCCAGGCGCTGCACGGCCCGGCTCACGGCAACCTGAGCTGAGTTGTACTTCTTCTCCCCGATCGCTGCTCTGGAAAACCTGATCCCACTGAGACGCTGCGGGACGTAGGAATGCTCCCACCCGTAGTAGGACTCGAGTATCTCCGCCCGGATCAGGTCCGCGCCGCGATATCGGGAGGATCTTCTCCCATTGAGTGCCAACGACAGAATGGTCTTCTGGAGGTCGGAGAGGATCATGATCGCATTCCCCAGTCAGTTGGCGCCGTTTCTGAATGCCTCGATGCAGCCCTTCTGAGCCCTTTCCTCCAGCATCGGAACGCGCGAAACGTCGAAACGGAACTCGGTTGCCTCGCGGTCCTTGAAGCTGTGGCGCTTCATGAGCCTCAGGAATCCATCGTCCATGGCGAACTTGCGGTATCGGCTGATAGTACCCGGTTTGACTCGAAGTGGCTCTGAGAGCTTCTCGCATGGCAGCAGGATGTTCCGATTGCCGCGGGTGACCTGCAGCCAGCCAGCGATGCTGAGGAATCTCTGATAACCCACCGTGTTTATCGACAGCTGCTCATCGGAGAAACTGATGCGATGTCTCTCGGCCTGCTCGATGGCGCCATCCAGCGGCGTGTGGCCCGGGATGCACCGGACCGCGTCCCAGTTGCTCAGGAACTCCACTCGTGCATCCTCGGGCCAGACGTGGAACCAGCACCACCATCGAACCGTGGCTTTCACCGAGATAGACCTGCTCTTCGCTACGTCTTGTGTAAACTCCTCGGTCGGAATGAATGGCCATTGTGCTATCACTCGCTCAATCTCCCGTAGTGCATGTTCTGCTGATTGATCCTTCAGGGCGGGATGTGCCTTCATCATCCGGGTGAAGGCCCACAGGTCCGATTGCCAGCCGTCGTCCGCTCGTCCCCAAGGTGATGCCGGTGATTCCTCCAGATGTATCTGGTAGGCGGCCAGAACGTGCTCCCAAGTGCTGAGCGATAGTTCCCGGCCGGCATTTAGATCCGCCATCAGTCGGTCTTTCGCGCGCTCCTGAGGGGTCCTTTCGGCAGAATGCGATCGCCGCGCGTTTTCGTCGGCTTCGGCCGACTCGTTGAAATTCGGTTTTTCTCCTGATTCCTCCTGAGAATCGTGGGTGTCTTGTACATCCTGTTTCACATCGGCCCTGGCGATGCCGAAATGGCCGGTGATTAACCGGGGAAGGACTCCATCATCCGGGTCCGCGATACCTAGCTCGCGCCGGCGCCGGGCGAGGATCTTCTCGAGTCGCTCGCGAGTCTCATTCGCTG
>JAXHTH010000051.1:0-24287 GCA_034211115.1 Planctomycetota bacterium
AGGCTCACCACCATCACCACCACGAGCATGACGACGATGAGCATGTAGCCCACCCAGGGTTGCGGGGCGTTTCGCAGACTCGGCTGATCCGGGGTGGACGCCTGTTGGGCGAAGGACGTGGCGGGAATGAGGATCGCCGCCAGCCACGCCGCCGACATCGCCCGCCGGAGCAGATGTTTGACGTTTCCCATGGTGGCTGAGGATACGGCCGGCCGCGCGGGCTGGCAAGCCGTTTCACCGGTCCCCCGGCCCACGGACGCTGAACGGCCGGCTGAGGCGGCCGAACGCCTCCGCCGGAACGTGCACCGTCCGCCATTTCCGCGAGCGGATCACCATCGCCTCCCGGTACGCCCCCAGCGGCGCCTCCCGCAGGACGTACCACCGCTCCCCGAACGCGAACAGCTCCTCGAACAGCGCATCCGGGGGCTGCTGGCGCAGGCAGTAGATGAAGACGAAGACGGCCTGGAAGGCGGTCCCGAACAGCTCCTGCCATCGGGCGAGCCCCTCCACGTCCTCCTCGGTGACCCAGTTCTCGAATCGACGATTGCTCATCGATGACTCGGACCGTCCGCCGAACATGCGGCCCTTGACGTCGACGAGGAGGTTTCGGTCCGCGGCGTAGACGACGAAATCGAAGGACTTGATCGATTCGAGGGGATCGGGGGCCGGCAGGAGGGTCTTCCGCGCCTCGTCCACCGCCACGTAGGGCACGCGGTTGGCCCGAAGGTAATGCTCGAAGGCCTGCTCGTAATGGAAGCGCCGCTGGGTCATGCCCGCCCCGGGGTGAGAAGGAAGGTTCCGGCTCCGCGACCCCGTGGCGGTCAGTATAACGCCTGTCGATGCGATCTAGCGGAGGGCCGCGGAGTTCTTCGCCCCCAGCGTCCGGTAGATCTCCCTCGTCGCGTCGGACTGGTTGAGGGTGTAGAAGTGGATGCCGCGGACGCCGTGATCGATGAGATCGCGACACTGCTCGGTGGCCCAGTGGATGCCCACGCGCTTGACCGACTCCGGGTCGTCCTGGCAGCGGTAGACCATCTTCTGGAGGGGGGCGGGGAAGTTGGTTCCCGCGGCGAGGTCGGCCATTCGCTGCATCCCCTTCAGCGAGGTGATGGGCATGATCCCCGCCACGAGGGGCACGTCGATCCCCGCCAGCTCGCAGCGCTCGCACCAGTCGTAGAACGCGCGGTTGTCGAAGAACATCTGGGTGATGAGGCAGTTCACGCCGGCGTCAACCTTCGCCTTCAGGTGGTCCATCTGCACGATGCGGTTGGGCGTTTCCGGATGTCCCTCGGGAAAGCCGGCGCCGATGATGCCGAAGCCGCGGGGATCGGGATGCCCGCCGGTCCCGTCGAACCGCCGGATGAAGTCGATCAGATCCGCCGCGTGCGGCACGTCGTCGTCGCTGTGGTCGTAGGGGCGCTGGTCCTCCGGCGGATCGCCGCGTATGGCGAGGACGTTGGCCACCCCGCTCGCCGCGTACTCCTCGAGAATCGACTCCACCTCGGCGTGGGTGTGGCCGGTGCAGGTCAGGTGGGGCACGGGCATGAGCGCCGTCTCCCTCTTCAACCGCAGCACGAGTTCATGGGTGCGGCGGCGGGTGGAGCCGCCGGCCCCATAGGTCACGCTGACGAACGACGGCCCGAGCTGCTCGAAATGGCGAATCCGTTCGAACAGCCGCTCCCAGCCCGTCTCCGTGGCCGGGGGAAAGAACTCGAAGCTGAACGTCATCGAATCGCGTTGGAGGATGTCGGCGATGTGCATCGAGGACATCTTATGCGCCAAAGGCCCGCTCCCGCGCCCGGCAGGGCGTCGCGGCCGCACCGGCGCGGGCCTGCGAGGCTCTCATCGGCATTCACCGGCCTCGATCGGCGGCCCCTTCGCCCCCGAAAATCGCCCGGCCGACGCGGACGATGTTCGCCCCGCACTCGATGGCGACCTCGAAATCCTCGCTGCAGCCCATCGAGAGGATGTCGAAGCGATCGGAGCACAAACCGGAGCGCCGGGTATCCAGAAACAGTTCGTGGCAGCGCTGGAACACCTCCCGGGCCGCCTCCGGATCGCCGCCGGGCGGGGCGCTGCACATCAGGCCCCGGATCCGCAGGTTGAACATGGTCTCGATCTGCTCGACGAGGTGGCGGGTCGCCGGGGGCGCTACGCCCGGGCCGCGCCGGTCCCCCGCGGCGTTGACCTGGATGAGCACCTCCAGCGGCTCCGGGAGCCGGGCCGCCGCCGCCGTCTGAAGCTCCTCGGCCAGTCGGAGCGAGTCCACGGAGTGGATCAGCCGCGTCATCTCCAGGATCTTGCGAACCCGGTTGCGGGGCAGGGGGCCGATCATGTGCCAGCGGACGGTCCCGGGCAGGTTCTCCCGCCGCGCGCTGGGCAGCTCGCGATGGCGCTGAAGGAACTCCTCGACCTGGGCGGCATGCTGCGCGAGAGTCGAGGCATGCGTCTCGGCCAGGTCGACCTGTCCCAGAGCGAGAAGCTGGCGAATCTGGTCGATCGAGGCGCCGCTGGTCACCGCCACCAGGATCACCTGCCGGCCCCGCCGTCCCCTGCGTTCGGTTGCCGCCTCGATGCGGGCGCGAACCGATTCGTACCGGCGGCGCAGCGAGTCCCCGGTCGGCAACGTCTCTCGCCCCTGCGCAGTGATCGGCATACGGTGGAGGATAGATTCGAGGCCACGAGGCAACAACCCCGCCCCGTCCGGACGCGGTCTGCAACGCACCGGGCCGGTGGATTCGGGTAGGCTACGTGTTCCATGCGGACGATCACACTCACCAACACGCCGCTGGTCATGATCATCCGGGACGGATGGGGGGAGAATCCCAATCCGGATCACGACGACTTCAATGCGATCAAGCTGGCCTCGACGCCCGCGGCGGACCGCATCTACCAGCAGTGGCCCACCACGCTGATCACCACGAGCGGCGAGGACGTCGGCCTTCCCCCCGGCACCATGGGCAACTCCGAGGTCGGGCACCAGAACATCGGCGCCGGACGCATCGTCGATCAGGAGATCATGCGCATCACCAAGTCGATCCGGGACGGCTCCTTCGCGAAGAACTACGAGCTGCGCGAGGCGTTCGATCACGCCGAGCAGACCGGCGGGTACATCCACCTGCTGGGTCTGGCCAGCGACGGGCAGGTGCACAGCGACATCCAGCACCTCTTCGCCCTCATCGACATGGCCGCGGAACTGAAGATCCCCGCCCATCGGCTGTTCGTGCACGCGATCACCGACGGGCGCGACACCCCGCCCTTCAGCGGGATCGGGTTCATACGCGACATCGAGGAGAAGCTGAAGTCCGCGGGAGTGGGGCGGATTGCGTCCGTGCTGGGCCGGTATTACGCGATGGACCGCGACCATCGCTGGGGACGCGTCGCCCTCGCCTACGCCTGCCTCACCGGCCAGCCCCTGCGCCACCATGACGAGGACACCGAGGGCGCGGGGGTGCGCGTCTACGGCTCGGCCACCGAGGCGGTCCAGCGCTACTACGACCAGCCCACCAGCGAGAACATGAAGGGCGACGAGTTCATCGTCCCCAGCCGCATCATTCCGCCTGACGAAGACACCCGCCCGTCGAACATCCGCGCCGGGGACGCGGTCATCTTCTTCAACTTCCGCGGCGATCGGCCCCGCGAACTGACCAAGGCGTTCAAGCTCTACGACCGCGAATGGGTCGCGGTGCGCAACGGCGGCTTCGATCGCGGCCGGCGACTCAAGAACGTCCACTTCTGCACCCTCGCCAGCTACGAGACCGGCCTGCCCGTCCGCATCGCCTTCGAGCGCGAAGAGAGAATGCGCGACATCCTCGGCGCGGTCATCGACGAGCTCGGCCTGCCGCAGTTCCGCTGCGCGGAGACGGAGAAATTCCCGCACGTGACGTTCTTCTTCAACGATTACCGTGAGGAGCCGTTCCGCAACGAAAACCGTCTGCTCGTGCCCAGCCCGAAGGAGGTCGCCACCTACGATCAGAAGCCGGAGATGTCCGCTTCGGAGGTGTGCGAAGGCGTGCGCATGCGTTTGTCCGTGGAGGACTGCGAGCCGCTCATCGTCGTCAACCTCGCCAACGGGGACATGGTCGGGCACACCGGCAATCTCGAAGCGGCGATCAGGGCCGTCGAAACCGTCGACGAATGCGTGGGCCGCATCGTCGAGGCCACCCTCAACCGCGACGGGTCGGTCATCCTCTTCGCCGACCACGGCAACGCCGAGCAGATGTGGGATCCGGACAACGACTGCCCGCACACGAAGCACACGACGTACGACGTGCCGCTGACGATCATCGGCCGGGCGTTCCAGGATCGCCGCCTCCGCGCCGGGGGCCGGCTGGGCGATGTCGCCCCCACCGCCCTGGAGATGATGAGCATCGAACAGCCGGAGGCGATGACCGGCCGATCCCTCCTCGCCCTCGACGAAGAGGAAGAGCAGGGAGCGGAGGCGGAGGAGCAGGCCGGCGCGACCGCGAAGGCGCGGGCCAAATAGCCGGCCCCGCATGCGGCGAAGCCGAGCGGGCGGACGCGTTCTTCCCGCCCGGCGCCCGGTCCCCGCAATCCTGTGAGAATCCTCTCCACAATGCCGATAGCATCAGGCGATGACGCGAAAGGCCAAGCCAGCGCGCGCGGCGGGCGCGGAGTCGGCCGCCGGCGGTCCCGTGGGGAGCGTGCCCGTCCGAAGGGTCGGCTGGGTGGTGCTCGCCGGCGTGTGGTTGTTCCTCGTCGTCGCCCTGGGCAGCTTTCACGCCGCCGACTGGCCGTCGCACGTCGTCGCCGTCCACAATGAACCGGTGGCCAATCTCTGCGGCGTCGCCGGGGCCCTCATCGCCTACTGGAGCTACCAGGTCATCGGGGTCGGGTCCTGGGTGATCCTGGCCGGGCTCCTCGGCTATCTCATCGTCACCGCCGCCGGTCGGCGTGTCACCCATCCGCTGGTGCGGATCATCGGCCTGCTGCTCATGGCCCTGGCAGTGTCCGGGGGCCACGGCCTGCTCTTCCCGACTGCAGGCCCGCTGGCCGGTTCGCACGCCGGGCTGCTGGCGACGGCGATCGTGGGCGAACTCGTCCCCCGCTTCAGCACGGTGGGAAGCCTGCTGCTTCTGCTGGCGGGCCTGGCCGTGGGGGCCGTGGTCGCCGCCGATCGTCTCGTCCTCGCGCTGCCGCGAATCCTCTGGCGCGCG
The DNA here is from genome assembly GCA_034211115.1 of Planctomycetota bacterium. Classification (GTDB taxonomy): domain Bacteria; phylum Planctomycetota; class Phycisphaerae; order Phycisphaerales; family SM1A02; genus JAXHTH01. The sequence goes on from JAXHTH010000051.1 coordinate 5,178, forward strand.
GTGCGGGCGCTGCGCGGCGCCGCCCGCCGGCCGCGTGGCGTCTCGCTCCGCCGGCTGTTCGGCCGCCCGAAGCCGGCTCTCGCGCCCGACGCCGCCGCCGATGCCCATGACGAGGCCGAAGAGGACGGATACGACGACGAATACGTCTACGAGGACGAGGAGGAAGGCGAAGAGGAACCGGAGGCGGAGGAGCCGGAGGTCATCGAGCCGGCCGAGGAGGTCCGACCGCGCCTCTCCGCCCGCGAGCTGCGGGAGAAGATCGCCAGACTGCCCATCCGCATGGCCGGCGGGCGCAAGACGGTCGCCCGCGACGAGGACATCCCCCGCGAGGCGAGTTTCGAGGGCTACGAGTTTCCCACCCTCGATCTGCTGGAGGATCCGGAATCCAACTTCTCCGAGAAGATGGAGTCCTTTGTCCGCAAGCAGGCCCAGCAGCTCGAGGAGACGCTCCAGACCTACGGCATCGACGGGGAGGTGGTGGGCATCGAATCCGGCCCGGCGATCACGCTCTATTCCGTCCAGCTCGTGCCCGGGACGAAGGTCGCCAAGATCAGCGCCGTCTCGAAGGACATCGCCCGCAGCCTTCGCGCGCACAACATCCGCATCGTGCCCAACATGGCGGGCAAGACGACGATCGGCATCGAGGTCCCCAACCTCAAGCGCGAGCAGGTGCGCCTCAAGGAACTCATGAGCGGCGGGCACGCGGAGGGCATGGTCCTGCCCATGTACCTGGGCAAGGATGCGTCGGGCGAATCCCTCGTGGCCGACCTCACCCGCATGCCGCACATGCTCATCGCCGGCACCACCGGCTCGGGCAAGAGCGTGTGCATGAACTCGATCATCATGAGCTGGCTCTACACGAAGCGGCCGGATGAGCTGAAGCTCGTGCTCGTGGACCCGAAGATGGTCGAGATGAGCCAGTTCGCCGACATCCCGCATCTCATGTGCCCCGTGGTCACCGAGGCCACGCGGGCCGCGGCGATCATGGAATGGGCCGTCGAGCGCATGGAGGAACGCTACGAGCTGTTCAAGGAGGCCCGCGTGCGCGACATCGCCTCCTACAACCGCCTGGGGGAGGAGGAGCTCTGCGAGCGCATGGAGGCGGAGACCGATGAAGAGAAGGCGCGGATCCCCAGGCGCCTGCCGTACTTCGTCTTCATGGTCGACGAGCTGGCCGACATGATGATGGCTCACAAGGAGGTCGAGCACGCCATCGTCCGCATCGCGCAGAAGGCCCGCGCGGTGGGGATTCATCTCATCCTCGCCACGCAGCGCCCGCAGGCGAACGTGGTCACGGGCCTCATCAAGTCGAACATGCCCTGCCGGGTGTCGTTCAAGGTCTCCTCGGGCATGGACAGCCGCATCGTGCTCGATCAGAAGGGCGCCGAGCTTCTGTTGGGGCAGGGGGACATGATGTTCCTCACCCCGCACACCACGGACGTGAAGCGGGCGCAGGGCACGCTCGTCGAGGACGGCGAGATCCGCGCGGTGGTGAAGTTCCTCAAGCGCGTCGCGGGTCCCAGCTTCGAGCGCAGTCTCATCGCCATCCGTCCCGATGGTGACGAGACCGAGGCGGGCCTGGGTGAGCAGGAGCGCGATCCGCTTTTCGACGAGGCGGTGAAGATCATCATCGAGTCCGGCCGCGGATCCGTCTCCCTCCTCCAGCGCCGCCTGTCGATCGGTTACGGGCGCGCCTCGCGCCTCGTGGACCAGATGTCCCTGGCCGGCATCGTGGGCGATCACAAGGGCTCGGTGGCCCGCGAGGTGCTCATCACGCTCGAGGAATGGGAGCAGATGAAGCGGCTGATGGAAGAGGAAGGCGAGGAGAGCGAGGATGTGCTCTTCGAGGGCGAGCCGGCCGATGAGGCCGACGAGCCGCCGGGAATCGAGATGCCCGACGAGTCGGACGATGCCTCCCTGCCGGCCCGGTGATCGCGCCGGCGGCTCCGTCGGAATCGCGGGAGCGGCATGGGGCGGGATTTGATGACAATCGGAGTGTCCTGTCCGATAACCCGGCCGCGTCCTCGCCCCGCCGGCCCCCGTGCATCTGCACCGACCCCCGGTGCGGGGTGGCCCGGCCGGCCCGCCAGAGATACCCCTTTGCTGTCGCGGCAATTGACGTATCGCCGATCATGGATTACCTTGACTGGCGTACTTCAGGGGAAGTCCCCGCCTTGGATACACGCGGGTACGGACAGTTCTGGCTGTCAATCCTCGGGGACCAGAGGAGCACACCGATGTTTCTCCATTCTCGTCCGACCGCTTCGGCGGTACTGGTTGTCGCTTTTGCAGCACTGGTGTATTGCGGTCCGTCCGGCGCCGAGCGCATGCAGGATGACACCGTGGTGCGAAGCGATTCGTATCCATCGCGCGGAAGGCCGTCGCGGGCGCCGGCGTCGGAGGCCCGCCCTCTCGGGGAGTTGCTGAACGCTGATCGCATCACGTTGGCCGAACTGGGGGAAGTGGCCAGGGCCTTCAACGCGTCCGAATACTGGCATGCACGCTGGGATGACCTTCTCGTCGAAGCCAACGTAGAAGCGACGATCATGGTGCTCGGGCAGACGGAAACCACCGATGACAAGATCCTCGCGACAGGCCATCTCATCACCGACCACACCAGCATCAAGAGGGGCCTGCTGCTCAACCTCGGGCCCGAGTCCGTCTGGGTCACGCCTGATGACGGGTTCGGCGAGATCGAGGTCTATGCGCGTGGTGTGTTCGCAGTCGGGTCGCACGTGGCGCGCCAGGAAGGCAGAGACACGGACCCGAATTCCTGCTCGGTGACGTGTGTGGAAGGGTATTGGGCCTGTTGTGAGTGCGCGCCGGACTTCCCGTGCACGTGCAAGTGCTTCCCGGTGAAGGACTTCAACGAGGAGTGCGATTCGGGAGGGGAGGGCGCGACCCAGTGCTCCACCAGCCGTCCGGAGGCGTGAGAAACCTGGAGGAACGGGATCGGTCGGCGCGACCCTCGTCCGATCCGGCCGGACCCTTCAAAATAGCCCCTTTTTCTGTTGCCTGCCCCGCAGCGAACGCGATAATCACTGTATCACGGCGAGCGTGCGCCAAACCAGGGGAAAACCCCCTGCCGGGCGGCGGACGCGGACCGCGACGACCCCCGGCCCGGCCCCCGGAAGGTCGGCCCTGAAAGGGCTGAGATGCCGGTCGGTGCCCGGGACGGGGGGCGATGAGCCCCTGAGGACGCTCAGGGGGAAAGGAGCCCGGCGGCAGGTGGTCACGCCTGCGACGGCTGGGAGAACCCTTTCGGAAGGAGGTGATCCAGTGACCTATTTATGTGACTGTATGAGAGGGCTGCACATCTGATCCCGTGCGCCCGACGGGGTTGCACGGAGTGCAGCCCGAACGAACATGCCCGGCGATCGAGCCCTCGGTCGCCGGGCTTTTTTTCTTTTTGGCCGTTCGCGTCCGGCGCGCGGCGGCGCGGTCAGTGCTTGACGCGCCGGATGAGCGAGTCCGCCTTCACGTGCACGCCTCGCACCCGCGACCGCAGCGCCTCGGCGTGGGGGGCGTATCGCTCGGCGATCTTCAGGTCGATCCACTCTTCGTTGACCAGCCGGGCCAGACTCGAGGTGAAGGAGTGCATGCCCTCGCTCTCGGAGGCCTGAATGACCGAGGGCAGATCCTCATCCTCGCCGTCGCGGATCTTCTCGCTCACCGTGCTGTTGTTCAGCAGCACCTCCGTGGCGGGTACGCGGTCGACATCGGCCCGGGCGCAGGGGATGAGCCGCTGGGCGAGGACCGCCCGCAGGCCCGCGGCGAGACCGGACCGGATGAACTGGTGGTCCTTCACGTCGAAGAACTCCAGGATCCGGGCGAAGGCCTGCATCGTGTCGGCGGTGTGCAGGGTGGCGAAGACCAGGTGACCCGTCTCCGCGGCCTGAATCCCCGCCAGCATCGTCTCCCGGTCTCGCATCTCGCCGATCATGAGCACGTCCGGATCCTGCCGCACCGCCGCCCGCAGGGCGATGGGGAAGCTGGGCACGTCGATGCCGATCTCGCGCTGGCTCACGTAGGACTGATCGGGCTTGAAGAGGAACTCCACGGGATCCTCGACGGTGAGGATGTTGGATTGCCGGCTGTGATTGATGTGATCGATCATCGCCGCGAGGGTGGATGACTTGCCGCAGCCGGTCACGCCGCAGACGATCACCAGCCCCTCGTGCGTGGCCTCGGTCATGCTCTTGTAGATGGGCGGCAGATTGAGTTCTTCGAAGTCGGGGATGACCGGCTGCACGCGTCGGAAGGCGGCGTGCAGCTCGCCGCCCGCGTGAAAGATGCTGCACCGGAAGCGCTCCGTCTCGCCCTCGCGATGGGAGAAGTCGATGCCGCCCTGTTCCTCCAGCCGGCTGCGCATGTGGTCGGGAATGACCGGGGCCATGAGCTGCTTCATGTCTTCGGCGGTGACGGTACCGGCATCGATGCGATGAAGGACCGCGGCGATGCGGAGCACGGGAGGGGAACCCACCTTCAGATGCAGGTCCGAGGCGTTGACCTCCTTCATCTTCAGCAGCAGTCGCTGAATTGTGAGTGCACCGATCATGTCTGCTCCCTTTGCTTGAAGGGCGGGAAGATCGCCGGCGCCGCCGGGGCGCGCCGGCCGCGCCGAAACCACGTGCGCATCCACCTCCATCCACGATACCACTCCCGGGCGCGGACGTGTTGCGGAAAGCGGCCGGAGAGACGAGAGGCGCCGCGCGAGGGCGGGCCGGACTGTGGCCGCCCTCGAGGGTTGCCGGCTCCGATCGGGGCAGGTCCTCGGGCGCCGGCGGCGCCGTCGCATCGAGGCGCATGATTGAGACGCGGCCCCACCGAAGCGCAATCCATTGTCGAACGGAAACTTACAGGATGCAGGCGCGCCGCCCCCTCCCCCGTCCGCCCCGGCCTGAGCCGCGCGGGGACCGCGCTTGCGACCAACCGGTCCGGCGGGCGTTCAGTCATGCTATCGTGCGTGACCCGCGGTCGCGTCGGCGATCGGCGCGGCGCCGACGCTTTGCGCCCGTGCCCGTCCGACTCGTTGGCCGGCCGTCGTCCTGCTTCGGCTGGATCGTGGAATGTGACGGGGCGACACTTGCGGACCTCCGGCTCGTTTGCTCTAATGCGTGCTCCCATGTCGAATCATGTCGCAATCATCGGCTGCGGTTATACGCCCATACGGGTGGCCACCCCCGAGGCCTCCTACCGGGAGCTCACCTTCGAAGCGGCCCAGCGCGCCTACGCCGACGCGGGCATCTCCCACGAGGAGGTCCAGTCCGCCGTCTGCTGCGAAGAGGACTTCATCGAAGGCATCTCCATCACCGACGAATACACGCCCGACCAGTTGGGCGTCGTGCTGCGCTCGGTTGAAACGGTGGGGGGCGACGGTCTGCACGGTCTCGGCATTGCCGCCATGCAGATCCAGACCGGCGCGCTTGACATCGTCGTGGTGGAGGCCCACAGCAAGGCGTCCAACGTCCTGACCTTCGACCACATCACGGAATTCGCGCTCGATCCGATCTGGAACCGTCCGCTCGGCTTCCACCCGGAGTTCATCGCGGGCATGGAAATGAACCGGTTCCTGCACGAGGCGAAGCTGAGCGTCGAGGACTGTGACCGGATCGCCGCCAAGAACCGCACGAACGCCCTGTCCAATCCGATCGCGGCCTATCCGGCGCGGATGACTTCGGAGGACATCGCCCACTCGCCCCACACCTGCGCTCCGCTGCGGGAGGCGCACGAAGCGCGGCGCGCGGATGGCGCGGTGGTGCTGGTGCTTGCCTCCGAGGAGCGGGCCAAGGGGGCCGAGCGCCCGGTGTGGATCCGCGGAACCGGCTGGGCCAACGACTCGCCGACCCTCGAATCGCGCCCCTGGGGCAAAGACGGCGCGACGGAGGCGGCGGCCAGGATCGCTTACGAGGAAGCGGGCATCAGGGATCCTTCGCGCGAAATCGACCTCTTCGAGGTGGATGACCTGTACGCCCACCGCGAAGCGATGGCGCTGGCCGCGCTCGGGGTGAAGAACGGCGCAGCAGGCGTGAACCCCTCCGGCGGGAGCCTCGGGATGGGTCACACGCTCGACGCCATCGGTCTCTACCGGGCCGCGATGTGCGTCGACGCCATCCGGAGCGGGCGCTCCAAGGTCGCGCTCGCCCAGTCCTGGCGCGGCGTGCCCACGACCAGCGTCGCCATGTCTATTCTCTCGGTGAACCATGGGTAATCGAGTCGCAGTCATCGGTGCCGGCATCACGAAGTTCGTCCGGCGTGCGCAGGAGACCCCGCCCGAGCTCGCCTGGGCCGCGGCCAGCCAGGCGCTGGATAACGCGGGCATGACGCTCGATGACATCGACTGCGTCATCCACGGCACGGCGCCGGACGCGTTCGACGGCGTGCACATGAAGGCGGAATATCTCTCCGCGGGAAGCGGCGGCTGGGGCAAGCCCTACACGCGTACCTACGTGGGCGGCGGCACCGGCGTCTTCGCGCCGATCCATTCCTGGATGCACCTGGCCAGCGGGAAGTTCAAGACGGCCCTCGTGGTCTGCGAGGAGAAGATGTCCTCCTGCCAGCCGCATCCGCAGGGCGCGTTCATCACGATCTTCGACCACACCACGGAGCGCGCGCTCGGACCGAACCTGCTCTGGATCTTCGCGCTGGAGCAGCATCGCTACATGTCGGTCCACGGCATCAAGAACGAGCAGATCGCGCTCGCGAGCGTGAAGAACAAGCACAACGCCAGGGGCCACCCCTCGGCGCAGATCGGCGGCGAGCTGACCGTCGAGGAGGTCCTCGACTCCGAGATCCTGGCCTATCCGGTCCACCGCCTCATGGTGAGCCCGACCAGCGACGGCGCCGCGGCGGTCGTCATGGCCGTGGAAGATGTGGCGAAGGCCCAAACCGGCCAGCCCGTCTGGCTCGAGGGCGTCGGGTGGGCGCTGGACACGGCGTACTGGACGAACCGCGATCTCTACTACCCGCGCTACGTCGAGAAGGCCGCCTGGATGGCGTACGAGATGGCCGGCATCAAGAAGCCGACCGAAGAGATCGACTTCGCCGAGCCGTACGATCCCTTCGCGTACAAGGAACTCCACCACCTGGAGGGCCTCCAGCTCGCCCCGAAGGGGGGCGCTCCGAAGCTGCTCGCCGACGGGTATTTCAACCGCGACGGGAAGCTGCCGTCCTGTCCGTCGGGCGGGCTGCTCGGCGTGGGCAATCCCATCGCGGCCGCCGGCATGATGAAGATCTGCGAGCTCTTCTGGCAGCTCCGCGGCGAGGCCGGCGAGCGGCAGATCCAGAAACCTCTCCGACGCGGCGTCGCCCAGGCGTGGGGCGACCTGATGCAAGTTGGCACTGTCGTGGTGATGGGAACATGAAGGAACCCAAACTCGGTACCGGTCTGAGCTCCAGGGACTTCTTCGAGTCCGGCAGGTTTTTCACGGTCTCCTATGAAGTCAGGGCGGAATACGCCTGGGACACGGGCCCCGCGATCGGCCGCTACCTCGAGGAACTGAAGGCCGGCCGGATCATGGGCCGCCGCTGCACGAAGTGCAACCGGGTCTTCGTCCCGCCGCGCGCGTTCTGCGAGCTCTGCTTCCGGCCCGCCGACGACTGGGTCCCGCTGGAGGATACCGGGACGATCAACACCTTCTCGCGCTGCTACATCACCTGGGACATGCAGAAGCTCACCAGCCCGGAGATCCCCGCCGTGATCGAAATCGACGGTGCGACTCCGGGGCACGGCATCATGCACATGATCGGGGGCGTCGATCCCGATGAGATCAAGGTGGGGATGAAAGTGAAGGCCGTCTGGAAACCCGAGAGTGAGCGCGAGGGGGCGATCACCGACATAAAGTACTGGAAGCCCGTCTCATGAGAGTCGCGTCGAACCGAAACTACACGGCCTGGGAGGGGAAGATCCCCGTGGGGTGGCGCTACACGGCCGGCCTGGCGGGTCAGGAGTTCCTGCAGGCGCTCAAGGACCGGGGTGAGATCCTCGGCTCACGATGCGAGCGGTGCGAAAAGGTCTACGTCCCCGCGTCGATCTTCTGCGAGCGCTGCTTCGCGGAATTGAACAAACACGAGCCGGTCAAGTCCGAGGGCGAAGTCGTCACGTTCGCGATCTGTCACCGGGATCTCGAGGGCAACCCGCTCGATCCGCCTCGAGTCGCCGCGGCGGTGCGCCTCGACGGCGCGACCTCCGTCCTCGTGCACAACGGGCTGGGCGACCCGGCGAAGTGGAAGATCGGGGCCCGCGCAAAGGTAAAACTGGCCGCGAACCGCACAGGGTCGATCCTGGACATCGAGGGATTCGAACTCGTCTGACCGGCGGGCGGAACCGAACGACTCAAGCGAAGGTGCCACTGATCGGCCGGTCCAGGCCGATCAGTGCTCACGCGCACGATCCCACACCGACGCCCGTGACGCACTGGTCCGCCGCGTGCCGCGGGTGACCGGTGGCACCATCACGCACCGCGATCTAGGCTTTGCGACCATGAATGCACTGCTCATCGCCCTCGGGGCCGGCCTCTGCTGGGGGGTCGGCGAATGTTTCACCAAGTCCGTCCTCCACACGGGCCAGATCGGGCCGTTCACCGCCATGGCCGTGCGCACCACGATCGCCCTGCCCGTGCTGTGGCTCGCGGCCTGGCTGGCCATGCGCGCCACGGGCGCCGCGGGCGAGCCGCGCGCCTGGCTGCAGGCCGACGGCGCCACCCTCGCCAAGCTCACGCTCGGCTCGGGTCTCACCGCCGGCGCGCTGGCGATGCTTTTCTTCTACCTCGCCCTCAGCCTGGGCGACATCTCGCGGGTCAAGCCGGTGGCGTTCTCCACCGCCATCGCCGTCGCTTCGGTGCTCGGCGCGGTGTTCTTCCGCGAGGCGATGCCCGCGCACAAGATCGTCGCGATCCTGCTCATCCTCGCCGGCGTGCTGCTCATGGCGTGGAAGTGATCAGGCGGTGAAGTTCCACCCCTCGCGGTACTCCTTGCTGATCCACTCATTCGCCTCCGGCACGTTCGTGACGCGGAGGTTTTTCCCGTCCCACTCCAGCCGGCGGCCGGCGCGGAGGGCGACGTTGCCCAGCAGGATCGTCTCGGTCATCGGCGCCGCGTAGGTGAAGTTCGAGCCCGGCCAGTTCCAGGGTTTTTCGCCCCGGCAGGCCATGGCCCACTCCTCCATGTGCCCGGGCGAGCGCTCCAGCAGCTTCGGGGCCGCTTCCACGATCTCGCGGCCATCGTTGCGCCAGGCCCGCGGCCGGTTGCCGTAGTCGCCGGACACGATCAGCGTCGCCTTCGTTCCGATGAACAGGTTGCCGGTATTGGGCATGGGCTCGTCGTGCGGAAGCAGCTTGGGCCGGGGCGGGCGCAGGTTGCCGTCGTACCAGTAGGCGTCGAACGCGGGCGATCTTTCGCCGGCGGGGAACTCCCACTTCACCACCGCCGCGTTGGGATAGGTCTCGTCGTTGAGGCGCGTCGCCGCGACGGGCTCGACCGCGGTCGGATGCCCCGGCTGGAGGGCGAGGAACATGCTGTCCATGGTGTGGCAGGCCATGTCGCCCAGCGCGCCGGTGCCGAAATCAAGCCAGCCGCGCCACTTGAACGCGTGATACACATTCTTCTTGTACGGCCGCATCGGGGCGGGACCGATCCACGCGTCCCAGTCCAGGCTCTCGGGGACGGGATCGGCGCCGTCCGGGCGATCGATGCCCTGCGGCCAGATCGGCCGGTTCGTCCACGTATGCACCTCGGTGACGTCGCCGAGCATGCCGCTGCGAATGCACTCGTAGATCACGCGGATGCCTTCGCCGGCGTGCCCCTGGTTGCCCATCTGCGTGGCGAGCCTGTACTTCTTCGCGGCGCGCGCCAACTGCCGCGCCTCCCACACCGTGTGCACGAGCGGCTTCTGCGTGTAGACGTGCTTCCCGAGCTGAAGCGCCATCATCGTCGCGGGATAGTGGGAGTGATCGGGGATGCCGATCATCACCGCGTCGATCTCCCTGTGATGGCGATCGAACATCTCGCGGTAATCGGTATAGGCCTTTGCCTTCGGCCAGCGCGAGGCGGCGTTGCCCATGCGGCTCGTGTCGACATCGCAGTAGCAGGGGCAGTGCGCGCCGACGGCCTGGGCATGAGAGGTGTGCCAGCCGCCGATGCCGCCCACCCCGATGAACGCGATGCTCAGTGTTTCGCTGGGCGACTGGGCGCGGCTGCGGGTGGCGGCGAACAGCGGACCGGCCGCCCCGGCCAGGGCGGCGTGCTTGACGAACGTGCGGCGCGACATCGGCATCAGCATCGGAAAACTCCTCCTCGCCCCGCGGTGAACGGGAACATCGGCGCGCCGGCGGCGCGCCGCGGCCATCATACCGCCCCGCCTCCACCGGCGCCGATCATGGCCCGGGCGCCTCCGCCGGCGAGCCGTCAAACCGCTCCGGCCGCGGCTCGGACGAGGCCGCCGCCGAGGGCTCGACCGGGCTCGGGCCGGCGCTGCGCTCCTGCGTTCGCCGCGCGCCGCCGGGCGGGCCGGCCGCCTGCATCGCCCCCCGCCGCGGCAGGTAGATGCCCGTGCTGTCCGTGATCGAGCGCTGCCACGTGCCGACGCGGTCAAACGCATCGATGAACCTTCCGCCGCGCCGACGATAGCGGCCCAGCGAACGGTCATCGACGAGCAGCGCAAGCGGCACGCCCCGCTCGTGCTCGGCGATGATCGCGGCCAGCTCGACGCCGTGATGCACGCGCCGCACCTCCCGGCGGTTGTAGAAGCTGAGGGTGGGATCGCTGAAGCCGAAGGTGTAGATGGACGGCCTCGGATCGCCGGTCTGATCGCGGAGGCGCTGCACGAGCCGTTGGGCATCGTGGTGACTGAGTCCGGTCTCTTCCATGATGAAGATCGTCGCCCAGAGGATCATCCACGCCGACCACACCGCCAGAAGGGCGGCGCCGCGCCGCGCCGGCCGCCGCTTCCAGGTCCACCAGAGCCACCCGCAGGCCGCGGGCAGCAGCAGCAGAGGCGGCGTCCAGCGCAGCATGTGTCCGCCCAGCAGCGCCGCCCCCCCGATCAGGGCCGCGATCGTCAGCAGTACGAACACCCCCAGCGTGACCACCACCTCCGGCGGCCGGCCGTAGCCGCGCCGGTCGGCGATCCCTCGCAGCCAGCGCTGAAGCATCAGGCCGTTCAGCAGCGCCAGCGGCGGACACAATGGCAGGATGTACGTGGCCAGCTTGCCGGTCATGAACGAGAAGAGCGCGAGCGGCCCGATCACCGCCAGCGACCAGAGGCACGAGCCGGCGCCGAGGCGCAGCTTGCGCTGCGCGGCCCGCCACGTCAGGTTCCAGCCGGGCAGGGCGAGCATCGCCGTGGCCGGAAACAGGCCGGCGAGAAAGACCGGCAGGTAATACCAGAACGGCTCCGGATGCGCGACCTCTCCACCCGTGATGCGATGAACGATCTCCACGCCCCAGATCCCCAGCGCCTGCGGGTGCTGCCGCACGACGAGCCACACCCAGGCCAGGAGAGGCAGGAGAGAAAGCGGCAGGCCGAGCGCGAGACGCAGATGGCGGATGTCGCCCCGGCGCCGTCCGAGCCGCAGCCACAGCAGCAGGATCCCGATCGGCATGAGGGCCAGCGGGCCCTTGGTCAGCCACGCCAGCGCGGTGACTGACCACATCAGTGTCGCCCATCCGCGCCGACCGGTCGTGGCGGCGGAGTACCCGCACGCCAGCGCGGCGAACCAGAACAGCGTGAGCATCGTGTCGGTGATGCCCAGCCGGCCTACGAGAACGTACAGGGGCATCATGGCCAGCGTGCCCGCGGCGAGCGCCGCGGCGCTCCCGCCGCCGATCCGATGCGCCGTGAGATACAGCACAAGAATCGTCAGGGAACAGGCGAGCAGAGAAGGGAACCGCACGGCGAGTTCGGTGTGCCCGAAGATGCGCAGCGCCGCGGCCTGACACCAGTACGTCAGCGGCGGCTTGCTCAGATGCGCCTCGCCCCGGAAGCGGGGGACCAGCCAGCTCCCGCCCGCGGCCATGTGCATGCTCACCGTCCCGTAGCGCCCCTCATCCGGGCGATAGAGCGGATGATCGCCGGCGCTGAACCAGGGGATCGCCATCGAGACGACGAGGACGAGCAGGGGAAGACGGCGCGCCAGAGCGCCGGCGCGCGGGGCCGACCTCGGTTCCATGCTCGTGGCGGCGGCGTGGGGCATGAGGGGCGTATCCTACCCGCCCCCCGCGGCGGGCGCCGAACACGCGGGCGAGCCGCGTCGCGAAACCGCCCCGCCCCGTCTCTCCGTCTCTTTCTCTCTTCGTCTCTTCCCCTCAGGTCAACACGAACTCGCGCCGGAAGTACTTCAGGTGCGCCGCCTCCTTGGCCATCGCGAGCGTTTCCTCCGCCACCCTGTTGGCGCGCTGGCAGCCGTCGCGCAGGATGTCCATGACCGTGTCGTCATCGCCCTCGTAGGGGGCGCGTCGCTCCTTCATCGGCTCGAGCAGATCGGCGATGGCCTCGGCGACCTCGACCTTGATGTGCCCGTCGCCGATGTTGTCGCCTGTCGAGTAGGCGCGTTCGAGTTCGCGCACGCGATCCTCGTCGTCGATGAAGGCCCGCACGTACGCGAACAGGGCGTTGTTGATGTCGCCGGGGTCGGTCGCGTTCTGCCGTCCCGTGTAGAGTTTGCCCAGCGCCTTTCTTATCTTCTTCGGCGAATCGGTGATGAAGATGGCGTTGCCCAGGCTCTTGCTCATCTTGTTCACGCCGTCCGTACCGGGCAGGCGGCTGGACCGCCCCACGTCGGCCTTCGGGATAGGGAACACCCCGCCGAGCTGCTCGTGATCGTCATCGTCGGCCTGGTCGGACACGCCGCAGTAGATCTGGTTGAACCGCCGGGCCACCTCGCGCGTCATCTCGATGTGCGGCACCTGGTCTTCGCCCACCGGGACCGAATGCGCACGGAAGGCGAGGATGTCGGCCGTCTGCCCGACCGCGTAGAGCGGGAAGCCGAAGCTGTAGGTCTCACCCAGGTTCTTGACCCTGATCTCGTCCTTCAGCGTCGGGTTGCGCATGACCCGGTTGAACGGGAGCAGCATGGCGAACAGGTACGTGAGTTCGCTGATCGCGGGCACCTCGGTCTGGATGAAGATCGCGACCTTCTTCGGATCGAGCCCCATCGCGAGGTAGTCGCGAACGATCTCCAGCGTGTCGTGACGGATCTGTCCGCTCTGTTCGGCCCGGGTGGTGAAGGCGTGCATGTTCGCGAGGAGGATGTAGCACTCGTGCGTGTCCTGCAGCTCGACGCGGCGCTTCACGGAGCCGACGTAGTGGCCGATGTGCAGGGGGCCGGTGGGCGTGTCGCCGGTGAGAATGCGGGGTTTCGTCATGGTCTCTTGCTCGGTCGTCATAGCCGCTCACTGTAGCAGGGCGCGCCGGTTGCGGCACCGATCGCGATTCACCCCAGGAGCAGCGCGAGGCCGAGATTCCCCAGGTTGAAGAGCATGTGCATCACGATCGGTGCCGTGAGCCGGCCGGTGCGCTCGTACGCCCAGCCGAACCCGAGGGAGAGGACGAAGAGGGAGACGACCGCGTGGGGGGCGGTGTTCTGCCAGTGCATGAGGGCGAAGACGGCGCTGGCCATGAGAATCGCCGGCCAGCGGCCCGCCCCGAGCGTCCGCAGCGTCTCCTGAAGCAGCCCGCGATAGAGCAGCTCCTCCAGCAGGGGGGTGACGAGCACCACGAGGGCCGAGATCGCCACCAGCCACAGGTCGACGGGGCTGTCCTGCATCGTCCGCAGCAGGTCGTGCGCGACGGGCTCGGGCACTCGCCCGGTGATCCGGGAGGAGATCGCGCCGGCGATCCATCCGACGGCGGCGGCGAGGGGCCAGACCGCCGGCAGGGCCGCCGTCCCGGCCAGCGCCGCCCGGAGCCGGCCGAACCGCGCATCCGGCGAAGGCCGCCGCGCACGCCTCATCAGCCAGAGATAGACCGCCAGCACCAGCCCCTGGCCGAGGGCGGCCCCGATGAACAGCACGCCCTGATCGGGCAGCGGCATCTCCGTCGCGCCCGCTTCCTCGGGGATCGTGATTCCGAACGAGGCCTGGGCGAGGCGGGCCCCGATCGGCCCGAGCACGAGCATCGCCAGGATCAGGGCCAGGCCCACCTCCGGCGCGAACAGCCGCGATCGGCGCGGGGAGGCGGCCAGGCCATACCATCGGAAACGGGCGATCAGAGCCGCCGCGACGACGGCGGCCAGCAGCACCACGCCGGTGGACAGGAATGATCCACTCTCCGCCGGCGTCTGGTCGATTCCTGTCGGGGCGGCGAGTACGCTCCCCGTCGGCAGCAGCACCAGGAGCACCACGATCGGCATGACGGCCATGCTGGACGAAATCGTCGCCCGCAAGCGGGTGGAGGTGGAGAAGGCCAAGGGCCTCACGCCGCTGGAGACGCTCAGGGAGCGGGTGGCGGCCCTGTCGCGGCCTCGGAACTTCTTCGCCGCCGTGGCCGGCAGCCCCCGTCGTGCCGTGACCCGGGTCATCGCCGAGATCAAGCGCAAGAGCCCCTCGGCGGGCGTGATCCGGGATGATTTCGATCCCGCGGCCATCGCCAGACAATACGAGAAATCCGGGGCCGCCGCGATCTCCTGTCTCACCGACGAGCGCCACTTCGGCGGGCACCTGGGCTACATCCAGCAGATCCGCCAGGCGGTGAAGCTGCCCGTGCTCCGCAAGGACTTCATCGTCGACGAGTACCAGGTCTGGGAGTCGCGGGCGGCTCACGCCGATGCGATCCTCCTCATCGCCGACGTGCTCGCGGAGGGCGAGCTGCTGGACCTGATGATCCTCGCCCAGAGGCTGCGAATGACCGCCCTGGTCGAGGTGCACGACGTGGAGAGCCTGCTGAAGGTCAAGCGGCACATCGGCTTCCCACACGCCGGCTATTGCCTGCTGGGCATCAACAACCGCAACCTCCGCACGATGAAGACCGACCTCAGCCACACCTTCCGGATGCTGGACATGGTCGAGGACACGTCGGTCGTGGTGAGCGAATCGGGGATCCGGACGACCGATGATCTCATCCGCCTCCGCCGGGGCGGGGTGAACATCGTCCTCGTCGGCGAGCAGCTCATGCGCCGGCCCGACCCGGGCGAGGCCCTCCGCGAGCTGCTCGGTCCCCGCGTGGATGCGGAATAACTCCCGCCCTTCATCGTGCTGATGAGATGTCATGGCCGCGGATGGATATCCGCGGTGACGTCCGCCCGTCATGAACGAACCGTCCCTTCCGCATGATCGTCGACTTCATCATTCCGGCCCTGAACGAGCGTGAGAACATCGACGCCCTGTTCGATGCGCTGCAGAAGGTGCGCGCCGAAGGCGGCGGCGGCGTGGCGCTGCGCCACATCGTGCTCGCCGACAACGGCTCGACGGACGGCACGGCCGAGCAGGCCGCAGCGCGCGGCGCGACCGTCGTGCACGAGCCGCGGCGCGGGTACGGCGCGGCGTGCCTCAAGGCCGTCGACTGGTTCGACGGGCAGGAGGCGCCGCCCGATGTCATCGCGTTTCTCGATGCCGACCTGTCCGACGATCCCGCCGCCTTGCCGACATTGCTGGCGCCGCTCGCGCGCGGCGAGGCGGAGATCGTCATCGGCTGCCGCGTGAAGCTCGCCGAGCCGGGCGCGCTGAGCTTCGTGCAGCGCTTCGGAAACAATCTGGCCTGCGCGCTGATGGCGCTGCTGACCGGGCGGCGGTATCGCGACCTCGGTCCGTTCCGCGCGATCACGTGGCCGGCCCTGAAGCGCCTCGCGATGGCCGACCGCACGTGGGGCTGGACGGTCGAGATGCAGATGAAGGCGGCGATGCTGGAGATGCCCGTCGCCGAAGTCGATGTTCCGTATCGCAGGCGGCGCGAGGGGCGTTCGAAGATCTCCGGCACGCTGCGGGGGATCATCACCGCGGGGTACAAGATCATCATCACCATCATCGCCCTCCGGCTTCAGCGCCGCCGGCTTGCCGCCCGGGGCCCGCGCCCGGTCGCCGCGGGCTGAGCGGCGCGCGGAACAGGAGCCGGCCGCGGTGCGGAGAATACAGTGCCCGCATGCTCAGACGACTTCGCCAGGAAATCCGCCTCATCGGCTACTACTCGGCCAACCGTCCACGGACGGGATGGACGCGCGCGGCGGAGTGGGCGCTGGTCGTCGCGCTCATCCTCGCCGTACCCGCGATGCTGCTGTGCGAAGCGCTGATTACGCGCACCGTCCTCACCGACCAGGTGCAGGGATTGATCGTGCGCGGCGGCGATGCCGGTTCGTTCGTCGCCGTCGTGCAGGAGGAGCCGGGCAAGGCGTGGTGGCCGCCGGGCGAGCCGTACGGCGAGTTCTTCATCGAGGTCGCCCAGCTCCACCGCGGCTGGCCGTTCACCACATCGATCACGCGCGAGCCGGCCCGGCTGGACCTGAACGTCTTCGCCGAGCAGGGCATGCGCAGAGACGTGCAGCTTCCCGCCGATGCCCCGCTGCGGAAAGCCCTCGAACGGGCGCTGGCGGAGAGCGGCGAGCAGGAGAAGGTTCAGCGGCGGGCGGCGGCGCCGGCCGCCCGGCCGCCGCAACGAACCTGGCTGGGCTCGATCGTGGGAACCGCGATGTGGTGGATGATCCTCACGTTCGTCGCGTTCATCACGATACGGCTCATGCAGTTCGCGACGATGATCATGCGCGCGCAGCACGCGGCGCGGATGGCCGACCGCCTCGCCCGCGGCCGCTGCCCGTCCTGCGGCTACGACCTCCGCGGGCTGGAGTTCAACGAGCGCTGCCCGGAGTGCGGGACGCTGTTGCATTAGGGAAGAGGGGTCGTTGGCGATTGGCTGCTGGTCCGACTGATCGATAGTCTTCGATCCACTTGCGCTCAGCACGCGGGTAAACCGCGTCGCGAAACGAGTTGACCGTTTATCGCTTGCCCCATCCGGGGGCCGGGCGTCGGCGCGGAGGCGGCGCGGCCTCGTCGGGCGGCGGCTCGACATCGCGGCCGCGGTAGCCGTGGGCGATGATGTACATCTCGCGCGACTCGCCGCGTGAGGCTTTGGGGCGGAATCCCTTCGCCGATTCAAAGAGGCGCTGACAGCGCGCGAGCAGGTCCGGGTACGCCTCGCCCTCGAAGACCTTCATCACGAGGTTGCCTTCATCGGCCAGCAGGTCGCGACAGCGATCGAGCAGGGTCTGACAGAGGCGCACCGACTGGTGGTGGTCGATGTTCTGATCGCCCGTGGTGGACGGGGCCATGTCGGAGAGGATGACGGTGAAGAGGGGCGGGCGATCGTTGAGGAAACCCGGACCTTCCTCGCGGAGCTCGTCAGGTCCGGCTTCCGGGGGGCAGGGTTCCGGGAGGAGCGATGAGGCGGGGATCTCACGCAGATCGCCCTGGAGGGTGCGGACGTTGGCGCGCGGGAACTGGTGGGTGATGGGTTTGAGGTCGATGCCGACGGCGAGGCCGCTCGGGCCGATGCGCCGGGAGGCGACCTGCAGCCAGCCTCCGGGTGCCGCCCCGCAATCGAGCACGCGAGCCCCCGGTTTCAGGATCTTCTTGCGGTCATCGATCTCGATGAGCTTGTAGGCGGCGCGGGAGACGTATCCCTCGCGCTTGGCCTGTCGGAAGTAATGATCGTGAATCTCGCGGGCCATGGGTCCGCTCATAGGGTACGCTGAGACGGTCATGGCCGGCGAGGCGCGCGAGATCCTGCGGATGCACCGGTGCCCGGGGTGCGAGTACGACCTGACCGGCCTGCCGGCCGCTCATCGCTGCCCCGAATGCGGGTTCGAGTATGACGAGTCGATGTTTGACCTGGAGGCCTGGTGGCCCTCCGCAGTACAGCGATACCTCGAAATGTCCTGGCTGGAGTGCCTGATTGCGGGCGCGGTGATCATCGTCATCCTCGTGGCCGGGTTCTCGGTGCCCGTATCAGGCTCCGTGTTTCTCCCGGCTGCGTGCATTCTGCTCCTGACTGCCGCGATCGATTCGACGGTCAGGTACGCTAAACGGCGGCAGGGCATGCCGCAGATCATCCTGGTGATGGAAGCCGATGGCGTCGGGATCAGGAAGCCCGGATCGACGAGAACAAGGTTCGAACGGTGGAATTCGTTCGCCGGCGTGCGCATGAGAAAGGCGCGCGGCGTGTGGTATCGACTGACCCTGAGAAGACCATTTCTGTCCTTTGGTGACCGCGGACCGCCCATTCGCGTTGTCATCGCCGGCGATCGGCGCACAGCGGCGGTTGTGCGCAACGAGATCCGCCGGCGGATCCGCTCCGCACAGGCGGGACGCCTGTGCCACCTTCGCGATGGTCCCCCTACCGAAAGAGATTGAACGGCGACATGTCGGTGGGGTCGTTCACCACCGAGAAGCGGATGTCGCCGTCGGCGGCGCGGAGGACGATCGGGTTCGTCCCGTCGTTGAACGTCGCGAGCAGTGTGTCGTGATCCGTCCCGTTGTGGACGATCCATCGTCCGTACACCGCGTGGTGACGCACCTGCCCGCGCAGGGCCTGGCAGTCCACCTCCCCCATCGATTCGGTGCGCACGCGGAAGTCGATGTTGCCGCAGTTGTTGATGATGGTGACGGGCCGGACCATGGGGTGATTGCTGGCCACGCGGATGGGGCCGTCATCGGTGACGATGTCCACGGTCCCCTCGATGTCGGTGACGACCACGCCGCCGTTGTGCGTGCGCACCCGCACGCCGTCGATCTCGGGAAGCTCGATGAGCATGTCGACGCGCTGATAGTGCGGCTCGGGGCTGGTGGTGAACGTACGGACCTGGAGGACCTGCCCCAGCTCACCGGGGACGATCTCGGCCGAGTAGCCGATGTCGGGCAGGGACGCCTCGGCCTCGAGCTGCCGCTGGAAGCCGTGCGTGGCGCGGCGGGTGAAGGTGAGCCGGGCCCGCTCGAGCTTCGGATCGGCGATGATCGTCACGTCGCCGTTGAAGGACTCGACGTCGACGGCGACCGGCCCCAGCACGTCGAGGAACATCGGCTGATCCTCGGCCGCGGCCTCGGCGAGCTTCTCCGTCGCCGAGCCCGCCCACGACTCGAGCTCCGAGACGAACGTCTTGTTGCGGTAGCAGCCGGTCAGGGCGGCCGCGA
>JAXHTH010000052.1:0-6048 GCA_034211115.1 Planctomycetota bacterium
CGCCGAACCCGAGGCCGCCGCGGAAGAGGCCCCGGCCGGGACCGAAGCCGAAGCGCCCGAGGAAGAGCCGGCCGGCGACGACGAGGAAGAGAAGAAGGACTGAGCGGCACCGGCTTCTTCCGCCCGGGCAGAGCTCTCCGCGCTCGTGTGCCTGCCCGTATCGCGCGATCGGTGTACACTCTTCCATCATGCTCGAGCAGCTCAACGAGATGGAATCGACGGGCCTGGCGGAGCTGGCCGCCGTCTCCGACGCCGACGCTCTGGAGCAGTGGCGCATCGCCTACCTGGGCACGAAGGGCCGCCTCAAGGCGGTCATGCCCCTGATGAAGGACGTGCCTAGGGAGGACAAGCCGGCCGTCGGCAAGCGGCTCAACGAGGTCAAGACCGCACTCGAAGCCGCGTTCGAGGAGAAGAAGGACGCGCTGGGGTCCGCCGCGGCCGCCGCCGCCGGGCCTGTCATCGACGTCACCGAGCCCGGCATCGACTACGGCCTCGGCCGCCGCCACGTCATCAGCCGCACCATCGATGAGATCATCGAGGTCTTCGCGCGGATGGGCTTCACCGTCGCCTACGGCCCGGAGGTCGAGGACGAGTGGCACAACTTCAACGCCCTCAACATCCCCGCCGACCACCCGGCCCGCGATCCCATCGACAACTTCTACATGCAGCAGGAGCATCTCATGCTCCGCTCGCAGACATCGACGGTGCAGATCCGCACGATGGAGAAGACGCAGCCGCCGCTGAAGATCATCGCCATCGGCCGCGTGTATCGGCCGGACACGCACGATGCGACGCACTACAGCATGTTCCACCAGGTCGAGGGCCTGTACGTCGATCACGATGTGACGATGGTGGACCTCAAGACCTCGCTGTTCCAGTTCGCGC
This sequence comes from Planctomycetota bacterium, assembly GCA_034211115.1. Taxonomy (GTDB): domain Bacteria; phylum Planctomycetota; class Phycisphaerae; order Phycisphaerales; family SM1A02; genus JAXHTH01. The sequence goes on from JAXHTH010000052.1 coordinate 886, forward strand.
GCGCCTATTTCGGCGAAGGCGCGGAGGTGCGCATCCGGCCCAGCTTCTTCCCGTTCACCGAGCCGTCGGCCGAGGTCGACATCAAGATGCAGGTGAAGGGGCAGTGGCAGTGGACGGAGATGGGCGGCTGCGGCATGGTCGATCCCAACGTCTTCCAGGCCGTGGGCTACGACCCGGAGGAGTGGACCGGCTTCGCCTTCGGCCTGGGGATCGAGCGCATCGCCATGCGCAAGTACGGCATCAGCGACATCCGCTGGCTGTTCGAGAACGATGCGCGTTTCCTGCGGCAGTTCTAGGGCGGCGGAAGGCACCGTGGCATCGTGGGATCATGGCATCGAGGCATCAAGGGCGCTGAACGGAGCAGTTGGTAGCCGCGGATGAGTATCCGCGGGGCGGCGCGTGGTCCGCGCCCTGAATGTGATCACCGCCGCACGACGCGGAGCGTCGTGCCACCGCCGCGCCCGTCGCCGAGATGTCCCGAACCCGGCCGGGCGGGACAACAGACGGCAGGCGGGGCCCCAATAATCCAATAATGAGGTATCGTCCGCCGGCGGGCCGCGTGTGGTGACGGCCGCGTCGGCTGCCGGTCCGCGTGGGCCGGTTCCCGGCCGGCGATCATGGCGCCAGATTCTCGGAGGACATGATGGATCAGTCTTCGCCGGACACGCCCGCCGCGGCCGCCGAGCCGCTCGATGACGTCTGGGAAGCGGTGGACATCCCGGACACGAAATGGCCGAAGGTGATCGGCATCATCTCGCTTATCTACGCGATCGGCGGGCTGCTCTGCCAGGTGGGGGGCGTCGGCTGGCTGCTGGTCGGCGTGCCGCTCTTCGCCGGGATGGCCGGCGTGGAGATCGAGGTGCCGGCCATCCTCATCTTCGTCATGATTCCCCAGGCCCTGCTCGGCCTGGCCCTGGGCGTGATGCTGCTCCTCGGGGCCGTCAACCTCCTGCGCCGCCATCGCTCGGCGGTGGGCACGCTCAAGGCGTGGGTCGTGCTCCGTCTCATCCTGCTCGTGATCGGCGTCGGCGCCGGCATCCTCACGCTCCCGGCCCAGATCACGCTTCAGGAGCAGGCGATGGAGGCCCAGGTGCAAAGGGCCGAGGAACGGGGCAGCTCGATACCGCCGGGAATGCTCCCGGACCGGGAGGCGCTGTGGACCCGCGGCCTGATCGGCACCGCCGTCGTGACCGGCCTCGCGGCCGTCTACCCCCTCTTCCTCGGCTTCTATCTCTCGCGCCGGAAGATCGACGATGAGGTGGCGCAATGGAAGTGACGATCGCATCGGCGCGCTCCCGCTCGCCGACACGGCGCAATGGAGGATCCGCCCTGGGGAACCGTGACCGGGTGAAAGGAGCGGCGTCATGAGCAGCCTTTCCGATCAACCTCCGCCCACGACGCCCCGGCCGGGCGCGCCGCCGGCCCAGGCGGCCGTCCCGCCGGCGCGGCAGACCGTCTGGCCCATGGTGATCGGGATCATCGCGATCGTCCTCGGCGCGCTGGGAGTCCTCGGCGGCTGCGCGGGTCTGGTCTTCACGCCCATGCTGACCATGATGGAGGACGTTTTTCCGCCCGGGCAGCCTTCGCCGCTGGAGGAGGTGGCCGACATGGTGCCGGCCCTGATGGTCGTCGCCTTTGCGGGCCTGCTGGTCGCGGCGCTTCTGGTCCTCGCCGGAAGCGGGCTCGCGAGCCGCAAGCCGTGGGCGATGACCGCCGCTCTCGCCTGGGCCGTGGTGAAGATGATCTTCGTCGTGGTGAACGTGTACGTCAGCTTCGAAGTGAACCGGGCGCAGTTCGAGGCGATGCAGGGCGACCCGAACATGCCCGCGTTCATGTCGGCGCTCTTCCCCGCCATGGGGGCGTTCGGCTCCTGTATCGGCATCGCCTGGGGCTGGATCTTCCCCGTCTTCATGCTCATCTGGTTCAGCCGGCCGAAGATCCGCAGCGAAGTCCGCGACTGGCGGGCGGGGCGTGATGAGTGATGAGTGATGAGTGATGAGGTATCGGTGACATGCGATCATCGCTGATCGCCCTTGAGCCCCGCGTGGCAACGCGGGGCCGCGCCGCGCGACACACGAGAGAAACGCCCGCGGCCTCTCCGTCCGCGGGCGCCATCCACCCGGAACCTGCTCATCGTCGTTCGTTCAGTGCGCGCCGCGCAGGGCCTGCATCGTTCCCGTCATCTTCGCCTCGGCAAACTCCCAGTTGATGACGTTCATGAACGCGCGGACGTAGTCCTTGCGGCGGTTCTGGTATTTCAGGTAGTAGGCATGCTCCCACACGTCGATCGCGACGAGCGGGATGACGCCCCACGCGGTCAGATTCTGATGCTTCTCCGCCTGCATCACGAGCAGCTTGTTGGCGAGCGGCTCGTAGACGAGCAGGCCCCAGCCGGAGCCCTCGACGGAGCCGGCCGCGGCCTGGAAGTGCGTCGAGAACTGCTCGAAGGAGCCGAAGTCGCGTGCGATCTGCCGGCCGATCGCCCCCCCGGGCCGCCCCCCGCCCTCCGGGCTCATGCAATACCAGAACACGGTGTGGAGGAAGTGGCCGGAGCCGTTGAAGGCGAGCTGCCGCGACCAGCGCTTGACCTCGCCGGCGTCGCGCGACCCGCCGCGGATCTCCTTCATCGCGTCCAGCGCCGCGTTCATCCCCCGCACGTAGCCCGCGTGATGCTTGTCGTGGTGGAGGCGCATCGTCGTCTCATCGATGTGCGGCTCCAGCGCGCCGTAGGCGTAGGGAAGCGGGGGGAGGACATAGCGGCCGGCCTTCGCGTCCCAGCCGATTTCATCGGGTGACATCGGCTGCGTCTGCGGCTGCATCCGGGGCTGCGTGCCGGGGGGCTGTCGGCGACCCGTGCGGGGGCCGGTGGACTGCCGACCCAGCGCCTCGCCCCCGAGGAGGGCGGCCGCGCCCAGCCCCAGCGAGGCGAGCAGCTCGCGCCGCGGCAGGGCCGAGTCCGCCGCCACGCCGTCATCGTTGCCATCGATTCTCATCGGTTTGCCTGTCATCCTGATCTCTCCTTTTGTGATGCGGCCGCCGGCGCGGACCGATCGGGTTCCAGACGGCCGGCGCGGTCTGGTACGCTACGTCCCCGGCCCGGCTCCGGTACCGGGGATCCTCCGATTCGACGCTCGGGCCGATGATGACTCACTCCCGCCCTGATGGATGCCCATGATGCACTTTCTCGATGAGCTTCACTGGCGCGGCCTGCTCTACCAGACGACCGCCGAAGATGAACTCCGCGACCACCTCGCCGCGCCCGGCCGGATCGGCTACTGCGGCTTCGACCCGACCTCCGACAGCCTCACGATCGGCAACTTTATTCCGATAAAGCTGCTCATGCACTACCAGCAGTGCGGGCACAAGCCCATCGTCCTCATGGGCGGCGGGACCGGGCTCATCGGCGATCCCTCCGGCCGCGACACCGAACGCAGCCTGATGACCCGCGAAAAAGTCGAGGCCAACGTCGCCAGCCAGAAGCGCATCATGGAGCGGATGCTCGACTTTGACCCGGCCGCCCCCAACGCGGCCGTCCTCGTCAACAACCTCGACTGGCTGGACCGGCTCGGGTTCATCCAGGTCCTGCGCGATGTGGGCAAGCACTTCTCCGTCAACGAGATGATGCAGCGCGATTCGGTCAAGCGACGCCTCGAGGAGCGCGAGCAGGGGATGAGCTACACCGAGTTCAGCTACATGCTCCTCCAGGCCTACGACTTCCTCCACCTGCGCCGCGAGATGAACTGCACCTGCCAGATCGCCGGGTCCGACCAGTACGGCAACATCGTCGCGGGCATCGATCTCATCCGCCGCGAGTACGGCTCCGAGGCCGGGGGCGCGTTCGGCGTGACCGCGCCGCTCGTCACTCGCTCCGACGGCGCGAAGATGAGCAAGTCCACAGGGACCGCGATCTGGATGTCGGCCGACACGGAAGATCGCACCAGCCCATACGCGTTCTACCAGTACTTCATCAACCTTCCGGATGCGGATGTCGAGCAGTGGCTGAAGTGGTACACGCTGCTGGAGCGGGAGGCGATCGCCGACATCGTGGAGAGACATCAGGCGGCGCTGCACCAGCGCATCGGCCAGCGCGAGCTGGCGCGGGAGATGACGGCGCTCGTGCACGGCGAGGCGGAGCGCGACCGCGTCGAGGCCGCCTCCCGGGCCCTCTTCAGCGGCGATGTGAGGCAGCTCGATGAGGAAATGCTCGGCGAGGTCTTCGCCGACGTCCCGGGCAGCACGCACGACAAGTCGCTGCTGGAGGGCGATGGCCTGTCGCTCGTCGAGCTGCTGCCCCAGACGACGCTGGCGAACTCCAAGCGCGAAGCGCGCCAGTTTCTCGGCGACGGCGCGATCTCCATCAACGGCGACAAGGCCGCCGCCGACGGCGCGCTCACGACCGCCGACCTCCTCCACGGCCGTACGATCCTGCTCAGGCGCGGCAAAAAGCGCTGGCACGCGACGCAGTGGCAGTGATGGCGATGCCCGGGATGCCCGGTCGAGCAACAGCGCGCCGTCAGATACGGGACTCGCAGATCATCGGCTTGGCTGGATCGCAGCGCCAGCGGCGGTGCAGCGGCATGGCGGCCTGATGCCGCTGCCGCTACGGGGACGACCGGGAACACCACGCCCCGCTTGACGGGTTGGTAGAATAGATGCGCCGGGGATGCCAGTCGCGCTTCGGCGGTCTGCCTCGGCGGAAAGAGAGGCTCCTCATGCGGTTCTCACGCCTCAACGCGATCGGGTTCGGGATCATCGCCGCGACCGTCGCCGCCACGCTCCTGCCCGCCTCGACGGCGACTGCCCAGCGACGCGTGTACCGGGTCCATCACGGCGGGCACGGGTATTCCCCCTACCTCTGGACGCGCTACGAACGACCCGGGGCGTTCGAGTTCCACCGCTGGCGGCTGCCGCCCGAGCGGAGGCTGCGTTACACGGACACGCCGATCGCCCAGCGGTGGGGCGGGTACGGGTCGAGCGAGGGCCTGGGCTATCCGTTCGCCGAGGATTACAGCAACAACGCCTACTTCCGCCGGCAGATCGATGCCCGCCGCTTCGATCAGCCCGTCCCCTCCGGGCGCTTCGGGGGCGCGGCGGCGGGCCGTGCCCGCGCCGGCGCGGGCGGGGGGGCCGGGGCGGTCGGTAATCTACACCACAAACCCCCCC
>JAXHTH010000053.1:0-19995 GCA_034211115.1 Planctomycetota bacterium
GCCCCCAACGATCGGCGATTGTGGACAAGTCCGGTAATAGCGGCATCCCTTGACAGAAAAGCCGGATTCTGCTCTCCTGTTCACGGTATTCAATGGGGGGTGGGCTGGATGAGATTCCGAAGCACGCTGCGGGAGAAGAAGGAAACGCCAGGGGGTCTGCGCGCGAACCTGCAGCGTCGGCGCAAGAAGGAGAAAAAAGAAATGAAGGCCATGGACACGGTCAGGCTCGCCCTCCTCGGCGGCCTGCTGGCGATCGCTCTGTCTGCACCCGCCCACGCCGGCGCGTGCATCCTCGAGGAAACCGAATGCATCGACGTCCCGCAGGAAGTGTGCGAGGCATTGGGTGGCGAGTACATGGGGGACGAGACTGATTGTGATACGTGGAGATTCGAGCCGCTGCCGGAAGGCGCGTGTTGTTTTGAGGATCCCGATGAAGATTGCCAGGATCTCACCGAGCCGGCTTGCTTTGCGGCTGGAGGGGTGTGGTCCGGACCGGGAAGCGACTGCGATTGGATCGAGTGCACGGGCGCTTGCTGTCTGTTCGACGGGACTTGTGAACAGCGAACACGCCTCGACTGCGAGTCCATTCCCGGCGCCAAGTTCATGGGCAACGATATCAGTTGCGATTCAGTCGTATGCCGAGTCGTCGGCGCCTGTTGCCTCCCTAGTGGATCCTGCCAAGAGTCGACAGCTGATGAATGCCATGACCTCATCGGTGGTGTATACCAGGGGTGGCAGACTGAATGCCAGACGACTGTGTGCACCGGCGCGTGCTGCGTCGGTGGTTGTCCGCCGTCGTGCGTGCCTGATGTCACTTGGGACGATTGCGAGACCGCCGAGCCCGATGGTCTCGGCGGGCACTTTCTTGGCTACGGCAGCACCTGTGATGAGGGAATCTGCTTGGCGCTCGTCGAGGAGCAGTCCTACAGCTTCGTACAATCGGGCGGGGATCGTGTGTTCAACTTCGAGAAATTCGATGATCTCGGCAAGTTGCGTTCGTTGGAGCGGGTGACGATTGAGGTGTCCGGCCAGGTGATTCTCGTGGCAATCCTGGACAATCGCGGCAACGACAACGCAATCGAGTCCCCATCGCTTGTCACTGAGACAGTCGCTGTCAACCTGCAAGATCTTCTCTACTTTCCTGATCTCTTTTCGCTCATCGATGTCGCGGATTTCGAGATCGTCTGCCCGCCGCCTCCGTTTCTGGTCCTTCCCGGCGCGTTCTGCGCGTTCGAGAGCCCGTACCTGTTTCCCGATCCACCGCCCGCTGGGCTCGCCATCGTACGGGATGCTAATGAAGGACTGGAAGAGTTCGTTGCAGCCAGCCCAGGTGACACGTTCCAGATCATTCTGATTGGCGAGGGACGTGTGACGAACGAAGGGATCGGGGAGGGTGCGATCAATAGGGATCCGCATATCGCGGAAGGGCTGATCAAGGTCACCTACGAATACGAGCCCGCCTTCACCTGCGACATCATCGGCCCGGACGAGCTCTGTCCTCTGGCGTGCGACGAGTACATCGTCGACATCATGAACATGCCCGACGGCGCGCCCCCTCCCACCTACGAGTGGTTCATCAGCGGCGACGGGTACCTGCCGGCTCCCTGCGATGGGGCTGCCTGCGAAGCGTGTGGCGAGGATACCTGTGACGGCTCGTTCGTTCTCACCGTCGAGGTCAGCGTCGGCGAGCTTTGCGCCATGTGTGAGAAGGAGGTCTTTGTTGGTGACGGGACACCACCAGATATCTCCTGTCCGGCGAATGAGGAGTTCCAGTGCGAAGGGGAGATCCCACCGCCCGCCGCGGACCTTGAGGAGTTCATCGAGCAGGGCGGGTCCGTGTCGGACAACTGCCCCGGCGAGATCACCGTGGAATGGCTGGGCGACAGCGATCTGAGCGATCCCTGTGGGGGGACGGTCGAGCGCACATACCGCGCCACAGATCACTGCGGGATTCAGGCGACGTGCATTCAGACTTTCACCGTCAATGACACGATCGCGCCCGAGATCTTCTGCCCGCCGGAAGATCAGTACGAGTGCGAGGACGATCTCTCGCTGCCTGCAGCGAATCTGGCCGAGTTCGAGGCGCAGGGTGGATCCGTGTCAGACAACTGTCCCGGCCCGATCACGCTGACGTGCCTGGGCGACAGCGACCTGACGGATCCCTGCGGAGGAACGATCGATCGCACCTACGAGGCCAGGGATCAGTGCAACAACGCGGCGACTTGCGTGCAGACGTTCACGATTGACGACGAGACACCGCCGCAAATCGATTGCCCACCGGACGAGACCTACGAATGCGAGGAGGATATTCCCGATCACGCGACGAATCTCGCCGAGTTCGAGGTGCAGGGCGGATCGGTGTCGGACAATTGCCCGGGCCCGATCACGCTTACGTGGCTGGGCGACAGCGACCTGACGGATCCCTGCGGCGGGATGATCGAACGCAGATATGAGGCGAGAGATCAGTGCGGCAACACGGCGACGTGCATCCAGATAATCACAATCGACGACCAGACGCCGCCGGACATCACATGTCCGGATGACGCGACATTCGAGTGCGAGGGCGATATCCCGCCCCCGGCTGAGGATCTCGCCGAGTTCGAGGGGCAGGGAGGCTCCGCGACCGACAACTGTGACGGCCCGATCGAGATCGTCTGGCTTGGGGACAGCGATCTGACGGATCCCTGCGGGGGGACGATCGAGCGGCAGTATCAGGCGATCGACCAGTGCGATAACGCCAGCGAGATCTGCACGCAGACGTTCACGATCGACGACACAACACCGCCGGAGCTCACGTGCCCCCCGGACAAGTCGTACCAGTGCGAGGAGGACGTTCCGGCGGCGGCATCAGACCTCGATGATTTCGTGGCGCAGGGCGGTTCCGTGTCGGACAACTGTGATGGGCCGATCACGATCATCTGGCTTGGCGATACCGATCTGTCGGATCCCTGCGGGGGAACGATCGAGCGCACCTACGAGGCCAGGGACCAGTGCAGCAACGCGGCGACGTGCGTCCAGACGATCACAGTCAACGACACCGAGCCGCCGGAGTGCATCTGCCCGCCCGATCAGAACGTGGGATCGTGGGACGACATTCCCGCCCCGAACCCGGACGACGTTACGTGCACGGATAACTGCGGCCCGTGTGATGTCGAGTGGGTCAGTGACGTCCCGGACAGCCCGCAGGAGTGTCCCTTCACCATGGTGCGTACATACAGGTGCATTGACGAATGTGACAATGAAAGCACCTGCGAGCAGCGCTTCATCTGCGGCAACGATCATCCCGGTTGTGATGAGAAGGGCAGCCTCGTCGTCTTCTCCAAGGTCGAGATCCGCTGGGATGCGGGCGGCAACCTCCTCCAGGACACGTTCATCCAGCTCACGAACGACTACCCCGGCGATGTCTGGGTCAAGATGTATTTCATCAACGGCGATGAGCCGCTGGAGGAGACCGCCGACGAGCGGGCGCACCTCGGCTGGAACTGGACCGATGTGACGATCCAGCTCACCGGGAACCAGCCCGTTTACTGGTCGGCCCTCACCGGTCTGCCCGCCAACGGCAGCGTCTCGCCGTTCACGATCCTCGATCCGGGCGACCCGCCCGGGCGGCCGGCCATGGACGGCACCACCGATCGCGTTTTGCGCGGCTACATCCTCGCCTGGGCCGTCAACATCGCCGGCACGGACGAGATCAAGTGGAACCACCTCGCCGGCAACGGCACGCTCGTCCACTACGGACACGGCACGGGCTGGGAGTACAAGGCCTGTGCTTTCCAGGTCGTCGATACCGATCCGGACAATCCGTGGGTCGGTCACGGCGAGCCGACGGGAACGCCCGGCGTGTTGAACCTCGATGGCATCGAGTACGACCGCTGCTATGACGTGCTGCTGATGAACTTCCAGGCGGCCGAATCGGCCGCGTTCAGCCAGGAGGGTGTGGCGCAGACCATCTCCGACACGGACCTGACGCTCCACCCGGTCTCCGCTGATCTCCGTCAGAACAACGATGGGCCGCTGCTCACGAAGGCCGACTTCACGGTTCGCAACCAGTGGGAGAGCCAGTTCGGCACGCATCGCTGCATCGTGTTCTGGGACCAGACGCTGCTGAGCCTGTACGGGATCCCGAACGTCTTCCTCGTGGACAGCCTGCAGACCGATCACGGCAGCGCACTGATCGACGGCGTGGCCGGCGAGATCTGCGACCTCGATCTCGACGGTGACGGCGTGCCCGACATCATCGCCGAGCCTGCCGCGCTGCTCGGTCTCAGCGCAAGGATGCTGACAATCGATGGCGGCCAGGACTTCAGCACGGCCGGCACATCGCTGTTCGGCTTCGGCGCGCAAGGCGCCACGATCCGATACGACCCGGATGAGGATGTGCCGGGGGTGCCGGGGCTGCCGCCGAATCCAACGAAGGAAGACCTTCGCACGTTCCTCGATGCGTTCATCAAGGAATATGGGGACTCTCGGCAGGACAGGTAAGGACTCAAGTCGAGCAACTGACTCAACGGACGACGGTGGCCTCCCGCTCTCCTGTGCTCCCGTCGTCCTTTTTCTTTGCGCGGTTGATGCTGGATAGATCGTGTTCAATGCAAACGGCGCCGGCGGGGCACGGAATGCCGGTGCGTTGGACAGGCGCCACCGCCACGTCCTATAACACACATCTGAAGTGACCGTTCGGGGGGAGGAGGAAAGCCGTTGCGCCCCCGACGCCGCAGACGCTGGATTCATTCCGGGCCGGATGGACGAGCCCGGATTCTTCGATGTTCCGGGGACACGGGGTCTTATCGGGGGCGATTGATTGACAGTATTCGGACCGTCTGGCGTCTTGTCCTTGCGCGATCCGCATCCCTGTTTCATCTTGACGTTCAGTGGCATGGCCGTGCCTGCCTTCCCTTCCTTCACTGTCTTCCGGATTTGACACTCTCAACTGACTGCCATCTCGTGCGCGGGGCTGCCGCGGCCGGGTCTGTGCAGTGTTTTCCGGTCCAAGTCCGTGACTGACCGTAGTGGAGGAGAGGGATGAAGGGCACGCTCCGTTCGATTCTCGTCGGCGTTGCACTTTACAGTCTCGCAGCATCAGCGGTCGCTGATCAGATCTTTGTCGATCCTGAGTCCTCGACGATTCAGATAGCCATTGATGCTGCATGCGACGGCGATGAGATCATCGTCGCCCCGGGCACTTATCACGAGGCGATCGATCTCCTCGGAAAGGCGGTCATGCTACGCAGCGCCCAAGGACCTGAACTCACCATCATCGACGCCTCGGGGAAGGACTCCAGTGTCGTCCTCTGCGACAAGGACGAGACTTCCGCTACGGTCATTGAGGGCTTCACGCTTACGGGCGGAACGGGTACCTATTCGTCCAGCTTCTATCACGGAGGCGGGCTGTTTGTGCGATTATCCGCGCCCACCATCCGCGATTGCATCTTTGAAGGCAACGTTGCTGAGGCGGGAGGGGGCGTTTCGCTCTACGTGGCGTGGCCGACAATCGAAGGGTGCATCTTCCGGAATAACGAGGCGACGTTCGGCGGGGATCGCGGTGGTGGCGGTCTGCATTCACTCTCGAGCTACCCGGTCATCGTCAACTGCGTATTCGCAGGCAATCTCGCCTCGGGCCCCGCGTCTGGCGGGGGAGTAGCGATCACGAACGGACAGCCTGAGATCATCGGCTGTCTATTCTCCGGAAACGAAGGCCTGTGCGGCGGTGGGCTGAGGAACGACAGCAGCAAGCCGGCGATCGTCAACTGCACCTTCGTGGGCAACGTCTCTAGGTACGAAGACTGTGGTGCAGCGATGTACTCATACGGCAACAACGCTGAAGCTGTCGTCACTGGTTGTATATTCTGGGATAATTACGACGGCGCTAATGGCGTTCCGATCGTCGATTACTTCTACGGCGCCGACACGAGCGTCTTCGCCAGTCTTGTCCAAGGCGGTTGGGATGGTTCCGGTTCAGGCAACATCGACGCCGATCCCCTCTTCGTCAACGCTGCCAACGGCGATCTGCGTCTCCTGTCCGGCTCGCCGTGCATCGATGCCGGAGATACAGCGGCGTTCCTCGAGTTCGGCCTCGACTGCGATCTCGATGGCAATCCGCGGCCGGTGGACGGCGGCCAGGGCGGCGGCGATGGCGGGTTCAGCCTCATGAGACGCCGCTACCGCATCATGGCCCCCCTGCCCGTCGTCGACATGGGCGCCTACGAGTATCAGCCCTGATCACCCGCCGCGAGCGGCGAACAGACTCCAACGGGCAACCGACGAAGCCGCACTCATCGCGGCTTCGCTTTTGCGCGCCGCGCGTCCCGTCTCGCGGCGCAACTCACCGCGCCTCAATGAAGTGCACTTCGGGATGCAGAAGACGACATTCACATCAGCAGCAGCGCGCCATCAGTAAGCGTACCTGAAGATACATCACTCCACGTTGAAGCGCAGATACGAACACCCATTGACAGCTCTGTAAATGGCTGTACGCTTCACCCGCCGTTGCACTCTCTGTCTGCAACTCTGCTGAAAGGAATCGCTCGTGAAGCGCACCGCCGCTCTTCTTCTCGTGACATTGCTCATCGCCGGCTGTCAGAGCGCGACGCGCGCGCCGGAGCCGCGCCTGCACGTCGGCGTCGATCGGTATCACATGCCGATCAGCACGGACTCGCCGGAGGCGCAGCGGTGGTTCGACCAGGGGCTTCAGCTCGCCTACGGCTTCTACCACACCGCAGCCGTCCGGTCGTACAGGCAGGCGGCGCATCTCGATCCGCAGTGCCCGATGGCGTGGTGGGGCATCGCCTACGCGCTGGGGCCCAACATCAACGCGCCGATCGTCGATGCACAAACGCACGCCGAGGCGTACCGCGCGGCGCAGGCGGCGCTGGCCCGCATCGACCACGCCACGCCGAAGGAGGCCGCGCTCATTCGCGCGATGGCCCGGCGATACGCCGCGCCCATGCCCGCGGACGTCACGGCCCTCAACGAGGCCTACGCCGACGCCATGCGCGAGGTGCATCGGCAGTATCCTAATGATCCGGACGTGGCCACGGTGTTCGCCGATGCGCTGATGAATCTCCAGCCGTGGGACTACTGGACCGCGTCGGACGAACCGAAGCTGAACCACGCCGAGAGCCTCGCGGCGCTCGAAGGCGCATTGCGCATCGTGCCCGATCATCCGGGCGCGAGTCATTTCTACATCCACGCGATGGAATCGGGACCCGAGCCGGAGAAGGCGCTGGCGGCGGCCGAGGCGCTCACGCATCGCGTGCCCGGCGCCGGGCATCTCGTGCACATGCCCTCGCACATCTACGCCGTGGTGGGGCGGTATCCGGACGCGGCCGACGCCAACGAGCGGGCCATCGCCGCCGATCGCGGGCTGCTCGAGGGCGAAGCGCCCGGCGACACGTACTGGGGCTACTACGGCCACAACCTGCATTTCCTCGCCTACGCGGCGATGATGGAGTGCCGCTACGACACCGCGATGCGCGCGGCGCGCGAACTCTGGGAGGATCTGCCCGATGCCTACATCCGCAACGAGGGGTGGTTCGTCGAGGGCATCGTGCCGACGAAGTACCACGTGATGATCCGCTTCGGGCGGTGGAGGAAGATCCTCGCCGAGCCGGCGCCCCCGGATCACCTCATCGTCAGTATCGCCGTCCATCACTACGCGCGGAGCATCGCGCATTCGGCCTTGGGGCACATCGAGCCGGCCCGGGCCGAGCGGGAGGCGTTCGAGGCCGCCGCGGACCGCATACCCGACCATTGGCGTCAGTTGAACAACCGCATCTCGGACATCCTGCCGGTCGCGCGGGCGATGGTGCACGGCGAGCTGCTCTTCCGTGAGGGCAGGCTCGACGAGGCATTCGCCGTCCTGCGCGAAGGCGCGATCGCCGAGGATGCGCTCATTTACGACGAACCGCCGGGCTGGATGGTCCCCGTCCGCCACGCGCTGGGCGCGCTGCTCATGTCCGCCGGCCGCTACGCCGAGGCGGAGAAGATCTACCGCGAGGATCTGCAGCGCAATCCGGACAACGGCTGGGGACTGCTCGGACTCGAGCAGGCGCTGCGGGCGCAGCGCAAGCTCGATGAGGTCGACGACCTGGCGCGACGGCGGGCGGTCGTCTGGGCCCGCGCGGATGTCCACGCCACGTCCTCTTGCTTCTGCGAACCGGGCAAGCGGATCTACCGCTGAGGAAGTTGCACATCGCCTTCTTCCGGTGAAGGCGGTCCTTGCCCGCCTCGCACGTGAAGACCGACGCGACCGGCGACGGAAGGGAGATGGAGATCACATGCCCGCGGAGGAGACCCCAGTCGCGATCACCGGCGTCGGTCCCGTCTCCGCGATCGGGGTCGGGCGCGAAGTCTTCTGGACCGCGCTCACGGAGGGACGATCGGGAATCGGTCCGGCCACGATGTGCTGCGTGAAGGACTCACCGTCCAAGATCGCCGCGGAGGTGGACGCATTCGATCTCGACGACCACGTCGATCGCGGCCGTGTGCTTGCGCGCCGCATGCCGCGCTCGGTCCAGTTCGCGCTGGCCGCGACGCAACTGGCGCTTGATGACGCGTTCTGGTCGCCTTCGCCCTACGAGCCTTCGCGGGTCGGCGTGGTGGTGGGAACGTCCGTCGCCAACCTGAACGAAGTTCTGCGTGCGACCGAAATCGCCGACGAAACGGGGGTTCTGCCGGCGCACGCGGCGTTCAATCTCTTCAATCACGCCGCCGCCTGCATCATCGCGGCGCGTTTCGATCTGCGCGGACCGGTACGGACCACCTCCTGCGGCTGCAACTCCGGTCTCGATGCGATCGCGTGCGCAGCGGGGATGATCCGTGCCGATGAGGCCGACGCGGTGCTTGCGGTGGGGACGGATTGCGAGCTCGTGCCCGAGGTGTTCGCAGCGCTGAACGCCTCCGGCTCGCTGGCCACCCGGTACAACGACACGCCGGAGATCGGCTCGCGCCCGTTCGATGTCGACCGCGACGGAAACGTGCTCGGGGAAGGCGCCGCGGCCCTGCTGCTGGAGCGGGAGCCGGCCGCCCGCGGCCGGCGCGCTCCCGTGTACGCGCGATTCGGCGGCTATCGCATCTGCGCCGCCGGCCGACGACGACGCTACGACCCCCGCGATCCCGACACCGATCCCGGCCCGTGCACGCAGGCCTTTCGAACACTTCTCGGCAGCCTGCGCTGGACGCCGGAGAGTGTCCATGCGATCAGCGCCAACGGATCGTCTTCGATCAACTACGATGCGCTGGAGGGGCGGGCGCTGGCCGCCGTGTTCGGCCGGCATCTCGAACGGCTCCCCATCCACTCGACGAAGTCCATGCTCGGCCAGCATGGAGCCGGGTCATCATCGCTTCAGGCGACCGCGGTGGTGCTGTCGCTTCATGCACAGCGACTGCCCCCGACGATCAACTGCGACACGCCCGACCCCGCCTGCGGATCGCTGTGCCTTTCGGCCGAGGCCGCGTCGCGGCCGCTCGGCCGAATCCTTGCCCACGCGATCGGCTTCGGCGGGTTCTACTACTCGGTGGGCGCGTTCGAAGCGGTGAATCGACGGCGGCCGCACGGCCCACCCGCCGCCGGATCGGCCGCAACGCGGAACGTGCCGGCGTAGAGGTCCGACGGCCCGGCCCATGCCCACGCGAGCCCACCGATGATCGTCCCGCCCTCGCGCGCGCCGCGGGAATTGCAGCGGCGATTGATCCGGACCGCCCGCGGCTGCTATCATCGGCGCCGCGGTGACCCGCCTTTGCGGGGCCGTGAATGCGGTTTTGCCTTCGGACAGGTGGCGGAGCGGCTGAACGCGCCGGTCTCGAAAACCGGTTTGCCCTTCGGGGCAACGTGGGTTCGAATCCCACCCTGTCCGCTTTTCTCTTGCCATGTGCCGGGGGCGACGGCGGGATCGATGCCCTCCGGGGCTGCGATCGCAGGCTCGTGATCTGGTTCGTCCGATCGTCGATCCGCGCCGACGAGGGCATTCGATATAGTTCACGCGAGTGGATACCCGGCGAATCGATCGGGCCGGAGCCCCGGCGGCGAGCTGTGATGATGCGCCGGCCCGAGGCGTCGGGATAATGCGGGTGAGAGTGCCATGACCGAACAGGGGCGGGAAGCGGAGTTGCGGCTGGAGCCGATCGGCAGCCATCACCTCGGCCCGTTCGTGCTGTCCGGCGAGGTCGCGGCGCTGATCGGCCGGGCCGAGGAGTGCGCGGTCTGCCTGCCGGACCCGGCGGTCTCGCGGCGTCACGCCCAGCTCGCCCGACGCGGGGCGTACTGGCTGCTGACGGACCTGGAGAGCCGGCACGGGACGTTTCTCAACGGCATCCGCCTCCAGCCGCGCTCGCCGGCCGTCGTGGCGGAGGGCGATGTCCTTCGCCTGGGATCCTGCACGCTGCGGGCGGCGGGTCAGCCCGGCGGGTCCGCGCCACTGGCGACAATCGATGATGCGGCCAGCCCGGACACGATCGTCCAGCGCGTTCCCGAGCGCGAGATCGACTCCGTCGCCCATCGCCGGCTGGAGCTGTTCATCAACGGGGCGACGGCGATTCACCAGGCGCAGGACGAGGCGACGCTGGCGCGGGCGGTGCTGGAACTGGTCCTCTCGGGCACGGGTTTCCCCCGGGCGGCGGTGCTGCGGCACGTGGGGGCGACGGAGCAGGTCGAGCTGGTCGCCGGCCGCGAGGCGGGCGGGGTCGAGACCACGGCGTTCGCCTTCAGCCGCTCGCTGCTGCAGGAGGCGGCGGGCGGGCACATGGCCCGCCTGTCCCGCTCGTCGGGGCAGGCGTACGGCCAGAGCATCGAGCGGCTGGGTATCACCCAGGCGGTGGCGGCGCCGATTCTGCTCGATGCCGTCGTCGTCGGCTACGTCTATCTCGACGCCCGGGAGAGCGAGCGGCCGGGCGATGCGGACGCGGCGGGGTTCTGTCATGCCGTGGCCCGGCTGGCGGGGCTGGCCCTGTCGAGCCTGAAGCGTGCGGAGCTGGAGGCGAGGCAGAAGCAGCTTGACGCCGACCTGCGCGCCGCGCAGCTCGCCCAGGAGTTCCTGTGCCCCAAAGAGCGGGGGATGGTGGGGCCGCTGTCCTTCGCCGCCCAGACCTGCCCGGGCCGGATCGTGGCCGGCGATCTCTTCGACATCTTCGAACTCGATCGGGACCGGGTGGCGCTGTGCTGCGGCGACGTGACGGGGCAGGGGATGGGGGCGGCGATCATGATGACCGCGATCCTCGCCCACCTCCGCGCGGCGCTGGCGCATGACGGCGAGCCTGAGGAGGCGGTCAATGACGTCAACCGGTACATCGCCCCGCGCTCGCCGGCGCACATGTTCGCCTCGCTGTGGGTGGCGGTGCTGGACCGGCGCGACGGCGTGCTGCGCTACGTCGACGCCGGGCACGGACACTGGCTGCTGCGGCGGCGGGGAAAGGCGCCGGCCCCCGGGCCGAGCCCGGCCCACCTGCTCGTGGGCATCGAGGCGGAGTATCGCTATGACGCGGCGCGGCTCGAGCTGCACCCCGGCGATCGCCTCATCCTCTACAGCGACGGCATCATCGAACATCGCGACGCGGCCGGGGAGGAGTTCGGCCACGACCGGCTGATCGACGCCGTCGCCGCCTCCGCTTCGCCCGACGCGGACGTGGTCGATGCGCTGACGGCTCTGCGCAAATTTGTCGGCGAGGCGGCATTTGCCGACGATACGACGATCGCGTCGATCGAATATACGGACGCGGCGATCGGCGAAGGCGGAAACGGGTGAGGCGGGGAAGGCGTGGGATCGGACCCCGCCGCGCATGCCCGGCGCCGTGATGCACGCTTCGTCTGATAAGCGTTCGCCGGGCGTTCGCCTGCGGCGGGCGGGCGGCTCTGACGCGCCGAACGCGGCGCGCCCGGAGAAGGCCGCATTAAGAAGGCGCTTAAGGCAAAACCTCGCTTCTGTCCGGGTCGATAGATGCGCATTCAGATGCGCATGGCGCCGATGTCCTGGGGGCGAACGATGGAGTCAGGCAACCTGTCATTCATTGCCCGGCAACCGATCTTCGATGCCGGCTACGAGGTCTTCGGGTACGAGCTGCTCTTCCGTTCGGGACCGGAGAACTACTTCATCGGTGCGGACGGCGACGCGGCGTCGCGCAAGGTGGTCAGCGACAGCCTGTGCGTGCACGGGCTGGAGGCGCTGACGGCGGGACGGACGGCGTTCGTGAACGTGACCCGCCGCGTGCTCATCGACGAGATGTATACGATCCTGCCTCCCGAGTGCACCGTGCTCGAGGTGCTGGAGACGATCCCGCCCGACAGGGAGGTGATCCGTGCCTGCCGGACGGCGCGCGAGAACGGCTACCGGCTGGCACTGGATGATTTCGTCTTCGATCCGCGCTACGAGGCGTTCCTGTCGGAGGTGGACATCGTCAAGGTGGACTGGGTCGCGACGACGGCGGTGCAGCGCCTCGCCATCAAGGGCCGCGCGGAGGCGACCGGATTCGACGTGCTGGCGGAAAAGGTCGAGACGTACGACGACGTGCACGAGGCGGCCCGCCTCGGCTGCCGCTACTTCCAGGGATTCTTCTTCTGCACGCCGGAGATGATCGCCACCCGCGACATTCCCGCCGTCAAGCTCAATTACCTGCGCCTGCTCGATCAGATCAACCGGCCGGCGGTGGACGTGGACGAGTTGGGAGGAATCATCCACTGCGATACCGGCCTGTCGTACAAGCTGCTGAAATACCTCAACAGCGTCGGGTTCGGCCTGCGCCATCGCGTGAACTCGATCAGGCACGCCATCACCCTGCTGGGCGAGAAGTCGGTGCGGAAATGGGCCTCGCTCATCGCCCTGACCAGCCTGAGCGAGGACAAGCCGTCCGAGCTGTGCCGCACGAGTCTCATCCGCGCGCGGTTCTGCGAGCTGGTCGGCCAACACACGAAGTTCCGCGGCCGCGAGCTCGATCTGTTCGTGCTCGGCCTGTTTTCGGTGATCGACGCGCTGCTGGATCGGCCCATGGAGCAGATCGTGAAGGATCTGCGCATCTGGCCGGAGGTGAAGAGCACCCTGCTGGGCGAGACGACGACGCTCAGTCCCGTCTTCGAGCTGGCCCTGGCCCTGGAACGCGGGCGATGGGACCAGGTCAGCCGCCTCACCCACCGGCTGTCGCTGACGGACGCGCAGATCCCCGCGGCGTACGAGTCGGCGATCCTCTGGGCGCACGGAATCCTGCCCGCGGGCCCGGGCGCCGCCGACCGCGCGGCGTGAGGTCGCGTCGGCCGGGGCGTGTGGCGTGCGAACGGAAGCCCCGGGACGGGAGTTCCGAGGCGTTGGTTGATCATCTCAGGGCCTCAGTGCTCCGCCCTTGGGCCTTTCGACTCTCGCTTCACGGGCATTCGCCCCAACTGCCGAGGAGTTCGAGAAGATCGGCGGTGTCGGTATCGCCATCGCCGTCGACATCGCCATCGGGCGAGCCCCACGCCCAGAGGAGGAAGAGCAGGTCTGCCGCGCCGACCTGACCGTTCTGGTCAAAGTCCGCCGCGCAGGGCAAGGCATCGAACCACTCGAAGATCGCCTTCATGATCTTGAACCGGAATGCGGCGGCGCCCATGTTGCCGATCCCCTCGAACCCGAAGGCGAAATACACAACCTGATACTCGCCTTCCCAGCGGAGCCCGGCCCACGCCTCGGGTCCGAGTTCGGCGTAGTGGAAGACGCCAACGGCGCCGTCCAGCGGCTCGATCCGCGCGGGCGATGACTGGTTGCCCGCGCCGTCCGGCCCGAGGAGTCTGACCTCCCATTCGGCGAGGATGTCGTCACCGGTGAGCTCGAAGGCATCCACCTCCTCGTCGATGAGGGACGCGTGCAGGTAGTCGTGATAGAACGCGGAGTCGCCGATGTCCTGTCCGATGTTCTGGCCGCTGATGAAGAGCTTTCCGCCCGCGTCGAGGTAGGCAGCGAGGTTGTCCTGATCGGTCTCCGTCAGCGTATCGACGGTGCTGTCTCCCGTGAGCCAGACGACGGCGCGGAACTCGTGCAGCGTCTCGAGGGGGGGCGACCCGCCCGCCTGGACATCCCAGATCTGCGAATGCGTCTGGAGGTTGCCCAGGGGGATCTCGAAGTATCCCTCATACGCCCGGCCCTCATCGTCATCGACGATGAGAATCGTCGGCGCGCCGAGCCGTCCGTGTCTCGATGTCTCCGCTTCGGCGACGATTCCGCGCCCGTCCAACGGTGGATCCGCCTCGTAGCACGGAGGAGGGTCTGCCAGATACTCGTCGAGAAAGGCCTCCAGATCGGCAGCCGGCGGCAGCGGCAGAGTCCACCACTGCCCGCCCGGCCGGAACCAGCCCCAGGGGGACTGGTAGATGATGGTGCCGTCGCAGTCGATCACGAATCCCGAATAGAAGCCGCCGCCTCCGTAGACCGCCCTGATCGCGTTGTCCTCGCCCAGCTCGCTGTTGATGTAATCCATCATCATGGGCATTTCGGCGTCCGGCTCGAGCTCGCTCTTCATCCAGCGGGCGCGCTCCGCGCGCTGCTCCATGGTGGTCGTCTCGAAGTAGCGATGCGTCCACCCCAGATCGATCGTCTCGAAGCCCGGAGCGAACGGGTGCTCCTCGGGGTGCGCCTCCTTGCCGTAGATCCAGACGAAGTTCACGGCATCTCGATACTTCTGATACAAGCCTTCCAGGACCTGGAAGTTGAGGTACGCGGGCTGTCACGTGCAGGATGAGACGACGAGCACGAGGGGTCTCCCGTCGATCATGTCCGCCATGCTGACCGGGTTGAAGTTCTCATCGACGCTGTCGAACAGCGGCGCCCTGAACTGCGCGCGGGCCGTCGTCATCGGTCCGACGACAGCCATGACGACCAACGCCGCCGTCAATCGATTTGCCGTGGCCATCCTGAATCACCTCGCTTCTTCGAGTTTGCCGTTCCGGCGCCGACTACGATACCGGGGCCGCGACCGTAAGGTGCGGACGTCCCCCATCCGCACTCTTTACTGAATCATCCCCGACCCGTAATCATTCCGCGACCGGCACACGAACGCCTTACAGCATTGGCGTTTATCGTGATCGAGTTATCAGGCGGAGACTTCCCGCGGAGCCGGTGCTGCGCGCTTCGGCCGCGCCGCCCGCGTGACTGCCCCGGGGCCGCCGCCCGGCGCGGGCGGATGCCCCTCGGGCGGCCGGGTCGGAAAGGAAAACGCCCCGGCCTGCGAACACCGGGGCGTCAGTTCGGTCAATGTCTCTCCGACGAACGCTCTCGCGTTCGGCGTTGCCTTCGCTCTACGGACACGGACCCCAGGCGCCGAGGAGTTCGAGAAGATCGGCGGTGTTGGTCGTGCCGTCACCATCCAGGTCGCCGTCTGGCGTGCCCCATGCGCCGAGCAGGTAGAGCAGATCGGCGGTGTTGACGAACCCGTCGCCGTCGAAGTCCGGCGGGCAGGGCGTCTCAAAGCCCAGGTTGGTCATCTGGTCGCGCGTCAGCGGCGAGCCGAAGAACAGCTGATGACCATCCCACGTGTCCTTGCCGATCCCGGTCCAGAGGTTGGGATCGCCCGGCGGATCGTCGGACGGATCGCCGGTATAGGTGAGGAAGTCCATCTTGAAGGTGGTCTGGTAGTCCTCCGGCAGCGGCACCACCCCGTGAATCCAGTCCAGGACCTTGTTGTCATCATCCCACTCGGCGAAGCGGATCTCGCCCGTTTCGTTGTACTGGGTGATGGCCTCGTTGGTCCCGCCGAGATTCACGTGGCAGTCTGTGCACGTCCTCCCACTGACGGTGATGCTGTGACTGGTGAAGGGGGCGAAGGCGACGAAGGCGTCGCCCTGGTACGTCAGCGACTGGAAGCTTGCCGTGTAGACCTTCCCATCCTTCTCGCGATTCACGAGCATCACGAAGTCATGGAGCGGCTGCTTGGCGCGCTTCACGTGCGCTTCAACCTGACTCTCGAAGTGGCAGTTGTAGCAGCTCACGACGGTCTGGGCGTGGCAGGCGGTGCAGTGGAGCTTGCCGTCATGCGGGCCGCCGTGTGTGGGATCCATCTCGTGACAGTTCTCGCAGTCGGCATCGATCGCGCCGGGCTCGAGCATCGAGTTGTACTCGGTCCCGTCGCCGTGGATGTCGCCCGTGGTGTGGCAGTCCCAGCACTGGAATCCCATGTCGCGATGGACGTCGGAATAGCCGAGCTGGTTGATCTCGATGTTCTGCCGGCCGTGGCAGCCCAGGCACTGCGATTGCTCGACGCCCCAGTCGTTGGAGCGGTGGCAGTCGACGCAGCTCGGTTCGTAGGGATCCTCGTACGGGTTCCCATCGGCATCCGTGGGGCCGTGACAGGCCGTGCAGCCCAGATCCTCGATGGGCACGTTCGTGAAGGCCTCGAATCCCCCGTTCTCCGCGCCGTACCAGTAGTTCTTCCCGACCCGCGTGGCGTGCAGGCTCGTGTCGAAGTTGCCCGGTTGCGCGAACGTGGGCGCCGCGGTGGCGGCCAGCACGAGCAGACCGAGCCAGAGTTTGATCCATCTCGTATTCACGGTAGGTCTCCTTTCCGTCCCGAAGGGGAACGATGACGACGGACCGGCCGCGTGGGGGTCTCCGGCCCCGGAGCGGTGTCGGCTTCGTCCTCGAGCACATGAAACGGCCGGGGTGTTCCTTCCGCGCGGGTGCAACGGGACCCGCGCGACTCAAGCCGCGCGGGTCCGGTGCAAAAATCGGACCATTCGATCGGAAAATCGGAATCGAGCCTCAGCCCGGCGTTGTTCGGGCCTGTTCCCGGCGGTAACACTCTGTCGTCAATGGTCTTCCATGGGGCATCGACGCCGGCTTCCCCTCCGTCGTCCCGCTGAGCGCAGGCCCGATGGGTCCCACATCCGGGCCTGGTCGCCGACCCGGAACTCTCAGCTCCGGGGCGCGGCCGGGCCGAAGGAAGCGGGGCTGCCGCCGCCTGTGTCCGGCCTGCGATGACCCGCCGGCGCGGGGAGTGCCTGCGCCCGGGCGGCGGCACAGCGCGGCGCTGTGGTCACGCGGCCCGCAGATGCGCTCTGCTTGCCGGATCTCGTTCCGCCTAGGGGCATTCGCCCCAGTTGGCGAGAAGCTGAAGCAGATCGGCGGTGCCGGTGGCGCCGTCGCCGTCGACATCGCCTTCGACGGTGCCCCACGCGGCGAGGAGGAACAGCAGGTCCGCCGTATCGACATCGCCGTCGTCATCGAAATCAGGCGGGCAGGGATCGAGCTGAAGGCAGGTGATTCCGTGACCGGCGTAGGCGCCGCCGAGATCCTCGCACACATCGCGGAAGAGTTCTTCGCACGTGTCATCATCGAACACGCACGCGCCGACGGGCGCGATCTCTTCGAGGGCAAGATCATCGTAATACACCGGCTGATCGCTGCCGTTGCCGAACAGGTCGAGGGCGGCGATGTTCAGCGCCCCGTCGCCGGTCACGCCGTCCGTCCAGCTCTTCGTCACCAGCCGCTCGCCGTCATAGAAGACGGACTGCTCATCGCGTGAAAGATCGACGACGACCCGGATCTCGGTCCATTGATCGGTGATGAGCGGCAGGGCGTCGCCGGTGTCGAAGTCGGCGAAGGCGTCTGCGCCTCCGTCGGCGACGAGCTGAAGCGACCAGTTCTGATCGCCGTTGGCCTCGTACGTGTTCAGCAGGATGAAGAACTGCTGGCCCTGGAGAGCGGAGGGGACGTACTGCTTGACGGACCAGAGCCAGATCTCATCTCCGCAGTCGGCGTTGGGCTCGCCGCCGCAGCCGTAGCCGAACAGTCGGCGGACCGCGTCATCGTCGCCATCAATCGCGACGGAATGCGGTTCGCTGGCCGCCTGCTCCTCGGTGACGATGAAGTCGCCCGCATCGGGATTGTCGTTCCAGGCCTCCCAGCCGCCGAGGCCGAGCAGCGGGCCGGGCTCGTACGCATCGAAATTGTCGCCCCAGGTCGGGGCGTTGACCTGGAGGCGGTCGAACCGCCCGCCCTCGATGTCGTAGCCGAAGAGATCGTACTTGATGTCGGCGACCTCGATCATCGCGAACGACAGATCGAAGCGATGGTCGGTGCTGAGGCCGGCGCCGTCGCTGAGCCACAGAAACCCGCCGGAGGGGCGGTCGTTCCCGTCCGGATCGGCAAAGACCGGCTCGACGAACCAGGGACCCGTTTCGGGCGGCGCGACGATCATCGCGGCCTCATCGAGATCGACGGGCCGCGTGCGCGGGAACAGCCAGAGCTCGGTGTACCTCGGATCGCCGACCATCGCGCCCGGGGCGCCGAGCGAGGCATCGGGCATGCTGAACCACGCGCTGAGCGGCGGGATGTCCAGCGCGTTGGAGCAGGATGTGAACAGGTCGATAACGAACTCGCCGTCGATGCCGTCCTCGCTGATGCACTCGAAGCAGAACCGCTCCCACAGCGGCTGCGGGGTCATCCGGTAGTTCGCCGCATACCTGTTCCCGATCTGCTTGGCCCCGCCGAAGACGGTGCGCACGCGGGGGACCGGGCTGTCGTCGGGGTTGAGGAAGCCCTCCGCGTCCTCGTCGCCCGGCCCGGTGCATGACCTGAGATTGCTCATGTCCTCGGCGGTCGGCGCGATGATCCGCAGGCCGAGGTACTTGTCCCGGCCCTCATCATCATCGTTTCGGGCGGCGAACCAGATCTTCTCGCGGTGATCGAGGGTGATGGTGACGGCCCCGTCGTCGCCGACCGGGTTCCACGGGTCCTCCGGCGCGTCGGTGGGCATGAAGTGCGTGTCATCCTCGTCGGTGCTGTAATACAGCGCCACCCCGGCCGTCGCGTACGATGCGGTCACGGACATGAAGACAACCGCCGCCGCGGCGGCGCTGCGCTGAGCTGAACGGAAACTCATGACGTCGTTCCTTCGCTGGAATTGAGGTTGTTTGAACCGACGGGAAGAGGTCCCAGGGGCGCGTTCATCGGCGTCGATCGGCCGGCGCGGCGCAACGCGTCCCGGGCCCGATCACCGTCCCGTTTGTGCGAACGTCGTGGTCCGAACGTCGATCGATGCGCCGAGCGTCCTCACCACGGGACGCCTCTTCGCAAGGTGAGAACGCCGGTGCTCGAGAGAGCGGAAAGAGCGGCATTCAATACCGTCATAGCGTAAACGGCACTGGATGTGAACGCAATCATAATATTGCAAATTCATAAGATGATGTCCGGATCGTCAGGTGCATCATAAGTTCGTGTGAGACGTCATGACCCGGACTTGAGGCGCCTTGTCAAAAGACAAGCGAATCCGATCATCATGTTTCAGCGTTCCGCGGTCGTCTTCGGGCCGCGGTCGCGTGAGCCGCGCACGCAAAAGCCCCGGGACGGGAGTCGCGGGGCTTTGATCGCATCTGTCAACGGTCAGCGCCGCCCTTTCAGCGTCTCGGCGTTTCAGCTTTCAGCTTTCCCCATTTCAGCTTTCTCCTCACGGGCACTGGCCCCAGTTGGCGAGGAGGGCGAGGAGGTCGGCGGTGTCCGTGTCGCCGTCGCCGTCCACATCGCCGTCGCCCGTGCCCCACGCGGCGAGCAGATAGAGCAGGTCGGCGGTGTCGACATCGCCGTCACCGTCGAAGTCGGCCGGGCAGGACGATCCCTCGCCGACTTCGAACACATCATCGCTTTCATCCCACGCCCCGTAATGGGAACTCTCGTAGTACGCGCGGACGCGGACCTTGCAGTTCTCGCTTTCCTCGGTCGGCGTCCATTCGGCTTCCATCACGCCCGGCGCGGTGAACTCGATGATGTCGTTCCATTCGGTGAGATCGTCGACGATCTCGAGATCATCGATCCAGACGGTGTCGCTGCCGTGCGAGACGCTCTGGTCCTTGTCGTACTCCCACCTGAGCTCGTGGCTTCCGGGCTCGAGCACGATCGAGAAATGCGTCCAGGGTCCGCCGGTTCCGGAGGCGTGGATGTGCTGCTCGCCGTCGATTGAGAAGTTGAAGAAGTCGTAGCCGGCCTCGCTGCTGACGCGATACCAGAAGCTGATCTCGCCTCCGCCGACGGCGCGGGTCATCCACGAGTC
>JAXHTH010000054.1:0-13307 GCA_034211115.1 Planctomycetota bacterium
CTGGATTCCATCAGCGCGGACCTGATGAGCCAGGCGGGGGCGAGCGATGCGGCCGGCGCGCTCAATCTCGTCGCCGGCGCCACCGTCTCCGAGGGCAAGTTCGCGGTGATCCGCGGCCTGCCCGATCGGTTCGTCAGCTCGCAGTTGAACGGCGTGCGGCTGCCCACCGCCGACGAGGACAAGCGGGCGGTGCAGCTCGACCAGTTCCCCTCGCCGGTGATCGAGAGCATTCAGGTCAGCAAGACGTTCACGCCCGACCAGCAGGGGGACGCCTCCGGCGGGGCGGTCAACGTCGTCCTCAAGGGCATTCCCAACGAGACGATCGTCCAGGCCAAGGGGCAGATCAGCTTCAACTCCCAGGTCGCGGACAGCGACTTTCTCACCTACAGCGGTGGCGGGGTGGATTTCTGGGGCGACAGCGGCGGCGAGCGCGACATCCAGTACGGGAACCTCGGCGACAACTGGAACGGCGCGGTCGGCACCACCACCGCCGAGGCCCCCGTCGATTACAAGTGGTCCTTCGCCACCGGCGGAAAGCACGTCTTCGACAACGGGCTTACCGTCGGCGGGTTCGTCAGCCTCTTCTACGAGCGCGACAGCTCCTTTTACGACGACGGCATCGATGACAATCTCTCCGTTCGCGAGCCCGGCGGCGAGATGAAGCCCCGCGTGCTCCAGGCGGACACCTCCCCCAAGACCGCCCTCTTCGACGTGACGCAGGGGACCGAGCTCGTCCAGTGGGGCGGACTGGGCACCCTGGGCCTGGAGGTCGAGAATCACCAACTCAACGTCGCCTACCTCTACACCCGGGTCGCCGAAGATCAGGCCATCCTCGCCGAAGACACACGCGGCAAGGAGTACTTCTATCCCGAGTACGATCCGGATGACCCCTTCCATCCGGGCAACGATCCCGACAACCGGGACGACAAGCCGTACATCAGGACCGAGACGCTGGAGTACACCGAGCGGACCACGGAGACGTGGATCTTCAGCGGCCAGCACATGTTCCCGATCGACGACACGGGTATCGAGGATCTGTTCGTGTTTCGTGATCCGGAGCTGGACTGGACGGTGTCCAACAGCTCCGCGGAGCTGTACCAGCCGGACAAGCGGCAGTTCGGCGAGCGGTGGCTGGCCGCGTCGTACGATCCGGGCACGCCGCCCTGGATTCCCCCGGGCATTCTCCCGCCCCTGCACAAGCCCTTCAAACCCGCCGCGAACTTCCAGTTGGGCAACCTCCAGCGGATCTGGAAGGAGATCGAGGAGGAGAGCGAGCAGTACGCCCTGAATCTGAAGCTGCCCTTCGAGCAGTGGAGCGGTGACGAGGGGTACCTCAAGTTCGGCTTGTTCAGGGACGACGTGACCCGCCTCTTCGATCAGGAGACCTTCAGCAACTTCAACGACAACCAGACGTGGCAGGGGGATTGGGACGATCACTGGAGCGAGGCGTTCGTCGGCCAGGATCATCCCATCACCGATGGCCTCCAGGTGGATGTGGACTACCGGGGCGAGCAGAAGATTGCGGCCTGGTACTACATGTTCGATCTGCCCGTCAGCTCCTTCCTGAACGTGCTCGGGGGTGTCCGGTACGAGGACACGGAGCTCAGCATCATCAACTTCCCGGAGGCGGACGCGAAGTGGTTCCCGGAAGGCGCGCTGCTCCCGGTGGCGCTGCCGCCCGGGGCGGCCGACGTCAGCTTCGAGCAGGATGATGTGCTTCCGTCCATCGGCTTCAACCTGACCCCGATCGAGGAGTTGACCATCCGCGGCTCCTACAGCGAGACGGTGGCCCGTCAGACGTTCAAGGAGCTCACCCCGATCCTGCAGCAGGAGTTTCTCGGCGGGCCGATCTTCATCGGCAACCCCAACCTGAAGATGGCGGCGCTGGAGAACTGGGACATCCGGCTGGACTACACGCCCTACGAGGGGGGGCTGCTGTCTCTGTCCTGGTTCGAGAAGGATGTCAAGGATCCCATCGAGTTCGTGCAGCGGGTCGCCTCGAAGTTCAGCTTCACCGAGCCGGAGAATTATCCGGAAGGCAAGTTGACGGGCTTCGAGATCGAGTTTCGACAGGACCTGGGGCAGTTCGTCGACGTCCTGGAGGGGCTGTCGATCGGCGCGAATGCGACCCTGATCGACTCGGAGGTGAGGCTGCCGGAGGAGCAGCGGCTGGAGTTCGAGCAGACGAGTATCCAGGCCCCGATGCCCACCCGCGACATGACCAACGCGCCGGAACACCTCTACAACCTGTACCTGACCTACGACCTGGAGGCCACCGGTACGCAGTTCGGGATCTTCTACACGGTCCGGGGTGACACCCTCGTGGCCGGGGCGGGCGCCGCCAACAACACGTTTGTCCCGAACGTGTATGAGACGGAATACGAGACGCTCAATCTGAGTGTGTCCCAGAAGATCGGGAAATACCTGGAGCTCCGGTTTCAGGCCAAGAACCTGACGGATCCGCAGCGGTCGACCGTCTATCGTTCCCGCTACCTCCCCGAGGGTGATGTGCTGAAGACATCCTATTCCAGGGGGGTCGACTACTCGATCAGCCTCAGTGCGGAGATCGCCTTCTGATCACGCCGGGCGTGAAGCGCCGCGGCGACCATCGAACGAACAGGGTTCCGACCATGATGAAACAGCATGCACAATCCGGCCGGCCCGGCTCGGCGAGCCCTCGCGGGAGGGGGAACGCCCGCCGTCGGCCGGCGGTGATCAGGGCCTTGGCGCCCGTGCTCGCGATCGGTCTTCTGATGATCGGGGCCGGGCCCGCCGAGGAGAGCGGCACCGACGTCGACGCCACCCGCGCGGCACTCGAGAAATGGGTCGAGACCCGCCGCATCATCTCCCGGGAGAAACGCGACTGGGCGATGGGTCGGGAGATGCTCACCGCCCGCATCGATCTCGTCCAGCGCCGGATCGAGACCCTGCGCACGAAGATCGACGATGCCGGGGACAGCATCGCCGAGGCGGATCGCAAGCGAATGGAGTTGATCGACGAGAATGAGAAGCTCAAGGAAGCGTCCTCCATTCTCAACGAACAGCTCGTGGCGCTGGAAGAGCGCACCCGCGCGCTGCTCAAAGGTCTGCCCGGCCCGATCCGCGAACGGGTCAAGCCCCTCAGCCAGCGCGTGCCCGACGATCCGGGGGACACCAGCCTCTCGCTGGCCGAACGATTTCAGAACGTCATCGGCATCCTGAACGAGGTCACCAAGTTCAACCGCGAGATCACCGTCCGCAGTGAAGTGCGAACGCTGCCCGACGGCAGTTCCGCCGAGGTCACCGCGATGTACGTGGGCATCGGGCAGGCGTATTACGCGAATGCGAGCGGCGACATCGCCGGCGTGGGCACCGCCTCCCCCGAGGGCTGGACGTGGACCCCCGCCAACGAGGCGGCGCCGCGGATCATGGAAGCCATCGCGATCCTCGAGAACGAAAAGGTGGCCGACTTCGTTCAGTTGCCGGTCACCATCAAGTGATCGGCCGGGAGACGAGCCGCTATGAAGACCAGATCAATACTCATGCTGATGCTGCTCCTGGCCCTCTCGCCGCTCGCCGGCGCGCAGAGCGAACCGCAAGATGGCGAAGCGGGCTTCCAGCGTGCGGCGGACGACATCCGGCAGCAGCTCGCCGACAGCCTCGCCGAGCTCGCCGAGCTGCGCGAGCAGATGGCCGCGGAGAAGATCCCCCTCAGCCGCCGGCTCAGCGAGCTGGAGTCCGAACTCGTCGACGTGCGCCTGGAGTACCAGCAGACCTCCCGCCTGCTCGACAGCCGCACGCTCGATCTGAGCAACCTGCGCAACGAGATCAAGGCGCGTCGGGACGAGGCGACGTATCTCTCCAACCTCCTGGGTGAGTACGTTCGCAACTTCGAGTCGCGGCTCCACATCGCGGAAGTGCAGCGGTACGAAGAGCCGCTGGAGCGGGCCCGGCTCGCCCCGGAGAACAGCGGCCTCTCCGAGCGGGAGGTCTTCGAGGCGCAGATCGAGCTGGTCTCCGTCTCCCTGGAGCGGCTGCACGACGCGCTGGGCGGCACGCGCTTCCAGGGGCACGCGGTCGACGCGAGCGGCCGCGGGCTGGTCAAGGAGGGCGAGTTCGTCCTCGTGGGGCCCGCCGCCATCTTCCGCTCCTCCGACGGCCGGGAGGTGGGCACCGCCGAGCAGCGCCTCGGGTCCGTCGAGGCGGCGGAGATCGATTTCGCCGCGCCCGAGGACGCCCTCGCCGCGGCCGGGGTCATCACCCGCGGGGCGGGCTTCTTCCCCCTCGATCCCACTCTCGGCAACGCGCACAAGATCGAGTCCACCCGGGAGACGCTCTGGGAGCACATCCAGAAGGGCGGGGTGGTGATGGTGCCCATCTTCGCCATGGCGGGTGCGGCCTTCCTCGTCGCCCTCTTCAAGTGGGCCCATCTCTTCTTCCTGCCCAAGCCCTCGCGCAAGCGCATCGGCGCGCTGCTGAACGCCGTCTCCCGACGTGACGAGGAGGCGGCTCGACGGGAGGCCGGCGCGATCCGCGGGCCCGTCGGGCGCATGCTCGAAGCCGGCGTCGAGCACATCCGCGAGCCGCGCGAGCTCATCGAGGAAGTCATGTACGAGACGGTGCTGTCCACCCGCCTGCGGTTGCAGCGCATGCTGCCGTTCATCGCCATCTGCGCCGCGTCGGCCCCGCTGCTGGGCCTGCTGGGCACGGTGACCGGCATCATCAACACCTTCAAGCTGATCACCGTCTTCGGCTCCGGCGATGTCAAGACGCTTTCCGGGGGCATCTCCGAAGCGCTGATCACCACCGAGTTCGGCCTCATCGTGGCCATCCCCTCCCTGCTTCTGCACGCCTTCCTCTCCCGAAAGGCGCGGAGCGTGGTGGATCAGATGGAGAAGGCGGCCGTCACCTTCGTCAACCGCGTGATCAAGGCGCGGGAGGGTCGGGCGGCGGCGACGATGGCGGCCCAGCCCTCGCCGGCAACTGCTTCGGAAGCCGAGGCGGGCGACGCCGACGATCGCGTGCCGGTGATCGAAACGCGCCGGCCCAACGGATCCGATCGGCCCGCGGATGCGGCCGAGGGCCCGCCCACCCGCGAAGAAGTGCTCGCCGGGAGCAGTGACGAATCGGGTCGCTCTGAACGCTGAGTGTGCGCATGAACGGCATGATCGACATGGAAGCGCTGATCGGGCACGCCAACCGGCTCTGGGAGCAGGCCGTGTCCATCTGGCTCTCCGGAGGCTGGGCCATGATCGCCATCGCGATCACCGCCCTCGTCATGTTCTCGATCGGCATGCACGTGCACCTTCGCCTGCGGGCCAAGGGCTTTCTGTCGGTGTCCGAGAAGACCTGGCGGCGCTGGATCGATCACCCGAAGGAACGGAAGGGTCCGATCGGCGAGCTGCTGAACTTCGTCACGGGCGGCGCGTCGCTGCGCGAAACCACCGTCTTCTTCGAGGAGCTGCGCTCCACGGAGATAACCCCCTTCGAGCGCGACCTGCGGGTGATGCGGATCTGCGTCAGCGCCGCCCCGCTGCTGGGGCTGCTGGGCACGGTGACCGGCATGCTCGACACGTTCGGCGCCCTCGCCACCGGGGCGGGGGGCGACAAGACCATGGGACTCGTGGCCGAGGGCATCTCCGAAGCCCTCGTCACCACCGAGACCGGGCTGGTCATCGCCATCCCCGGGCTCTTCTTCCAGTATCAGCTCGCCCGCAAGCACGAACGGTACAAGGCCTTTCTCGCGCATCTTCAGACCGTCTGCACGCAGAAGGTCTACCGCAGATCCGGCCGGCAGGAGGCGACGACATGACGGCGACGCATCATCGCGCTCCTCCGCCCGCCGGTGGGTTGTTGACAAACTCGACCGGCCCCTTCCCGGCAAGCGGGCGGGAAGCCCGCAGAACTTCGGAACCCTGTTTCAGGATTGGGAAACACCATGGGACGACTTCGTGAAATGTCGGCCGACGACGGCGGCGAGGGCGGGATCGACATCTCCCCCCTCATCGACTGTGTCTTCATCCTGCTCATCTTCTTCATCGTGACCACCACGTTCGTAGAGGAGACGGGCGTGGAAGTGGACAAGCCACAGGCCGCCTCCGCCGTCCGCCTCGAGAAGAACAGCATCCTCATCGCCCTGACCGACAAGGGCGAGGTGGTCTACGGCGGGCGCGAGATCGGCGTCAGCGGCGTCCGGCCGCTCGTGAAGCGCATGCTCCAGAAGGAGGATGTTCCCGTGATCATTCAGGCCGACAGCGCCGCGCAATCCGGTCTGCTCGTGCGCATCATCGATGAGGCGAAGCTCGCCGGCGCGCTCAAGGTGAGCGTGGCGAGCGCGCACCCGAAGGGCTGACCTTTCCCCCGCCGGTATGCGAAGCGCGCTGCGGATACTCAGGGAGCTTGTGCACCGTCTGCTCGTGGTGGTCGGGGCGGTGGCGCTGACGCTGGCGTTCTTCCTCGTGCTGCCGCTCATGCAGACGATCGGCCGGCCCCCGGACACGGACATGCTGGTGACGGACGTGAACGCGGGGAAGGTTCCGCCGCCGCCCCCGCCCCCGGAGGAGGAACCGGAGGAGGAGGAAGAGCCGGAGGAGCCGCCGCCGGAGCTGTCGGAAGAGGCCGAGCCGCTGGATCTCTCCCAGCTCGAGCTGGCCCTCAATCCCGGGTTCAGCGAGGGCTGGCTCGCCGGCGACTTCGCGGTCAAGCTCAACACCGGCCCCGCCGAGGAGCGCGATGTCGAGGCGCTCTTCTCGATGGCCGAACTCGACCAGAAGCCGCGCATCGTCTACCAGCCCAGCCCCACGCTCAACGCCCGGCTCCGCAAGAAGGCGCCCGGGACGGTCTACATCATCTTCATCGTCGACAAGCGCGGCCGGGTGGAAAACCCCATCGTGCAGAAATCGACCGATCCCGTCTTTGAACGTGCCGCGCTCGCCGCGGTGAAACAGTGGAAGTTCGAACCCGGCAAACGCAACGGGCAGCCCGTTCGGTTCCGCATGCGGGTGCCGATCATCTTCCCGAAGGGATGACCGACGTGAAACACGCAGGTGCTCTGCTCTGTCTCCTTCTGCTCCTGCCCGCCGGCTGCGCGTCCACCTCCGACGGCGGCGGGGCGTACGTGCAGGCCGACGCGCCCGCGGCGCGACCGGCCGAGGACCGCGCCGAGCGCCGTTCCGAGCGTCGCGATGAGCGCCGCGCCCGGGGCGGCGGGCCGGTCTTCACGACCGCCGACCTCGACCGGACGCCGCGGGTGCTCAACCAGCCTCCGCCGGAGCTCACCGACCAGATGCGGGCCGAGGCCCCGGGCACCGTGCGCGTGGTGTTCATCGTCAACCGGCGGGGCCGCGTCGAGAACGCCTACGTGCAGGACTCGACCGATCCGATCTTCGAAGCGCCCGCCCTCGCCGCCGTCCAGCGCTGGCGCTTCGAGCCCGGCACCCGCGAGGGCAAGCCCGTGCGCGTCCGCATGCGTGTTCCCATCAGCTTCACCGGCGCGGTCTCGGAGCCGGAGGATGCGCTTCCGCCCGTGGAACCGGAGCTGGGAGAGCTTCCCTCCGACGTGGGCCCGCGGCATCGTCTCAGCGAGGTCGAGCTGGAGCTGTGGAACGATCCCGCCTTCCAGCGCTGGTTCGCCGAGAGTTACATCGCCGAAACGGAGATCGAGCCGCGCATCACGAGCGAGGAACGCGAGCAGATGGAGCGCGTCCTCGAGGCCATCTCCGCCGATCGCATGGATCGCGCGGCGACCCTGCTCGAGCGGAATCGGGGCGAGGCGGCCAGCGCGGTCTTCGACTTCACCCTCGCCAACATCCATTTCCAGCGCGATGAGCTGGAGGAGGCGGTTGAGATCTACGAGGTCGCCGTCGACAAGTACCCCAAGTTCCGCCGGGCCTGGCAGAATCTGGGCGTCATCCACGTCCGCCGGGGCGACTTCGAGCCGGCGCTGCCCGCCCTGACCCGCGTCATCGAGCTCGGCGGGGGGGATGCCATCACCTACGGCCTGCTCGGGTACTCGTATCTGAACGTCGAGAACGATCTCGCCGCCGAGTCCGCCTATCGCATGGCCGTCCTGCTCGATCCCGACACGCCGGACTGGCAGACGGGCCTCGCCCGCAGCTTCTTCAAGCAGCGGCGTTTCGCCGATGCGGCCGCGCTGTGCGGTCGTCTCATCGCCGAGGATCCCGATCGCGCCGACCTCTGGCTGCTTCAGGCCAACGCCTTCATCGGCCTCGAGGAACCGCTGCGGGCGGCGGAGAACTACGAGCTCGTCGATCGCCTCGGCGAGTCCACCGTCGACAGCCTCAACATGCTCGGCGACATCTACGTCAACGAGCAGCTTTTCGAGCTCGCCGTCGGCGCCTACATTCGCGCCCTGGAACTCGATCCGGAGGCGCCCGTCGAGCGCGCGGTTCGGGCCGCCAAGGTGCTCACCGCCCGCGGCGCGCTCCAGCAGACCAGGCACCTCGTCCAGGCCATCGAGGCGCGGCGCGGCGACGAGCTGTCCACCGAAGATCGCAAGGACCTGCTCAAGCTGCGGGCCCGCATCGCGGTGGCGGAAGGCGCCGGCGAGGAGGAGGCCAGGGTGCTCGAGCAGATCGTCGAGCTCGATCCGCTGGACGGCGAGGCCCTCATCCTTCTCGGCCAGCACGCCACCCGCGCCGGTGACGAGGAGAAGGCCATCTTCTACTACGAGCGCGCCGCCGCCATCGAGGCCTCCGAGGCCGACGCCAAGGTGCGGCACGCCCAGCTTCTCGTCAAGCAGGGCAAGTACGAGCAGGCCCTGCCTCTGCTCCGAAGCGCCCAGCAGATCAAGCCGCGCGAGAACGTCCGGCAATACCTCGAACAGGTCGAGCAGTTCGCCAAAGCGCGGTAGCGCAACGCGGCGAGGCGGTCGGCCGCGGCGCGGACCGGACGCGCGTCATTCCGCCGCGCAGAAGGATCCCAGCGGGACGATGTACACGTGGCCGTCGTGCGGGGCGCCCGCTTCGGCCAGATGCACCGACGTCCGCGCGATCAGCGGTCGTCGAAGGGCGAAGCGCCCCGAGAGATCCTCGTCCAGCGTCAGGGGGATCGCGATGTCTACGCCGATGTGAACCGAAAGCGCCCGGATCCGGCGGATCGAACCGCCCGCCGGCGCGAAGCGCAGGCTGATCATCGTCTTCTGTTCGGATGCGGCGACGTTGTCATCGACGAGTTCGACGGCGAGATCGAAGCCGTGCTGTTCCTCGAACGCGGCCCGTTCCGGCTCCTTCATCTTGCGGGAGGCGGCGGCGACGTCGGGGTCGCCGGAGAGGAGGGCGGCGATGCCGCGACCCGACCCGCCCCCCAGCACCCGGAACTCCGGCGACGCGCCGCGCTGACCGTATTCCGAGGCCCACTCCTGGTTCAGGATCAGCATCGTGTCCGAACCGTGGATCGTGATCGTCTCCTGCGCGGGATCGGCCAGCGCCGGCGACGGCAGCGCGGCCAGGACGCCGGCCAGCGCGAAGACGCCGGCACGACGCGATCGCCCGCTGCAATGCGACGATCGGCGGCGCGTCGAGCAGGACCGGTCGATGCGGCGCGCGGTGTATCCGCGATGCTCGAACGTCGAGGCGCATCGCAACCGGCGCGCGACTGCCGCGATCGCTGCACGGTTCTCCAACAATCCGTTGACATGATTCTGAAGATGGCGCGCCGCGCGCGGCGATCATCCGCTCCCGATGGTCGGCCGGGCGGATCGCCTTCGCCGTCCCGTCGCGAACGACGGAATACAGGCGACGCGCGGACCGCCGGCCGTGACCGTCCGCGCGCCTCGACCCCGCGTCCTACCCCCGCCCCTACCGCTCGGGGAACGGGACGTTGGCGACCTGCGTTTCCTCGCGCTCGTGGACGGCGACCCACCGGCGGGCGCGTTCCGCCGCCCGGGCGATCTGCGAGGCCGTCATCGTCTTCGCGATGATGTCCAGGCGCTGCGTCGAGTACTGATGGCCCTGCCCGGCGCTGAGGGTGTACCAGGTGTAGGCGGCGACGGCGTCCCGCGGCACGCCCCGGCCGTGCTCGTACATCATCCCCAGCTTGTGCTGGGCCACCGCGTTGCCCTGCTCGGCGGCCCGCGTGTACCACGTCGCCGCCTGTTCGTGGTCTTCGTCCACGCCCTGGCCGCGCAGGTACATCAGGGCCAGGTTCGTCTGGGCCAGCGGGCGTCCCTGCTCGGCGGCGCGGTGCAGCCACTTCGCGGCCTCGATGTCGTCGCGCTCGACCCCGTCGCCCCTGACGTACATCAGGCCCAGGTTCGTCTGGGCCATGGCGAAGCCCTGTTCGGCGGCGAGCTGGAAGCACTCCGCGGCCTTCGCGCGGTCGCGCTCGACGCCGCGCCCGTTGTAATACATCCACCCCAGCGCGTATTGGGATTCCGGCGTTCCCTGCTCGGCGGCGCGCTGCGCCCAGCGAGCCGCCTCTCGCTCGTCGCGCGGCACGCCGCGCCCCTGCACGTACATCAGCGCGAGGTTGTTCTGCGCCGGGGCGAAGCCCTGCTCGGCCGCGAGGCAGTACCACTTCGCGGCCTCTTCGTCATCGCGCTGCACGCCTTCGCCGTTCTCGTACATCACGCCCAGGGTGTGCCGGGCCGGCGTGAGGTTCTGTCTCGCGGCGAGGCGGAACCACTTGCCCGCTTCGTCATAATCACGCGGCACGCCCCGCGCCTCGTAGTAAAGCACGCCGAGCGAATACTGCGCCTCCGCCGCGCCCTGCATCGCCGCGAGCTGCAGCCACTTGTGCGCCTCCTCGTAATCCCGCTTCACCACCGTTCCCTCGACGTACATCTGCCCGAGGTTCTGCTGTGCGGGCGCGAAGCCCTGCTCGGCCGCGAGCCGGTACATCTTCACTGCCTTCTGCGGCACCGCCACCACGCCCTCGCCCTCTTCGTACATCCGGCCGAGCGTGTTCTGCGCCGCGGGGTCGCCCTGCTCGGCCGCGAGCCTGAACCACTTCACCGCCTTGTTGTAACTCTGTCGCACGCCGTCACCGTCGCGGTACATCGTGCCGAGCAGGTACTGCGCCCGCGCGTTGCCCGCCTCGGCCGACTGTCGCAGCAGGACGACGTCGCGCTCGTCCGCGCGCGGCGCCGCGTGCCCGAGCCTGTACATGACGGCGAGGTTGTTTTGCGCCTCGGGATGCCCGCGATCGGCGGCGCGCTGGTACCACTTCGCCGCCTCCGCGTAGTTCTGCTCGACGCCGTCGCCCCGATAATAAAGCAGGCCGAGGTTGTTCTCGGCCGGGGCGTACCCCTGCGCCGCCGACAGCTCGTACCAGTGCGCCGCCTCGGCGCGGTTCCGCGGGACACCGCGCCCCTGATCGTAGATCAGCGCCACGAAGAACTGGGCTTCCTTGTTGCCCTGCTCCGCGATCGGCTTCCATTCCGTCAGCGCGGTGGTGTAATCTCCGTTGTTCCAGGCGGCCCAGCCGCGGCGCAGGCCCTGCGTGCAGCCCGGCAGCGTGGCGAGCAGCACCGCCACGGCGAGACCGACGGCCGGAAGCAGAATCCGGCGCGATGTGAACGGCCGGCGGGTGAGCGAGCGATGAATGAACATGGTGCGACCTCTCTTCAGAAATGGCGCCCGGCGCCGACGCGATCGACCGTACGGGCTCCGATCCGGTGCCCCGTCTCGGGCGCGACACGAGCGCCGGCCGCAGCCGCAACACGCGGCCGGCAAGGTGGACAAGAACACGGGGAGATGAGGCGCACCCTTCGCGTCGAACTTCTGGTGAGCGGCGTCGTTCGCCGGTCCGGTGTTCGCGCAGAACCTCTCCCCGCACCGTTCAGGCTGCGGTATCGGAATCCTGAAACCGCCGGTTGAGATCGCCCCTCCGCACACGGCGCAGCCTTAACACGCCGCGCCCGCTCATTCGCTCTGGGACGATTGCCCCGCGGCACGCCCGTCCACCGCAGGGGATCTGATCCGCGCAGATCATCAAGCCCGGACCGCGTCGGGCCCGGGGCGGCGCGGCTCGAGGTCATTGTCCGATATCACGCTGCGGTTCCGGCGGAGCCCCAGTCCCCGGCTCTTCCGGGGCCCGCCCCGGCCCGCGAGCCGCGCGCCGTCGAGTCTGCCGCCGCATGCCCGCCGCCGACGCCGGCGTCACCGACGAGGCCGGCCAGGAGCCCCGCGACCGGCCCCGGCGCGCCGTGCTCGCCCGGTTTGACCGGCTCGGGTCCCCCCCGGCCGGACAGAAAAGGATCGAACTGCATCAGATTCTTCTTCATCGAACGGGCAGGATCGGGTAGACTGCCGATGGTCCGCCGCTCGCGGACGGCCTCCGAGAGCGGCCGGAACGGGTTCAAAGGGCGTGACCGGATGGTGGCGCTGGTGGACGGGGCCGAAGTGGAGCATCGGGCAACCCCGCCGTTTCCCCCCTCTTCCCCGACCCCTCACCCCCGAGCTTCCCTCCCCCGCACGGCCACGCGGAATCGCATTCCGCATCAATTGGTCGATTTGTGCATTTACAAGATGGAGGAAAGAGCCATGAAAAGGGCTGTCTGCGCCGCACTTGTTGTCGGCGCGCTCACTGTGTCGGCTCAGGCCGCCGGCCCGGTGAGCGACTATTACATCATCGACGGTGGCAACTTCAACTGCTACCTCGTCAACGGCCTGAACGTGACCACGCTGTTCCAGACGCGTGACGATCAGATGCCGCTCGCGGTGGCGGACACGATCCGAACCTACGGCGAGTACCCCGAAGACTTCGGCTCGGAGTACGACCTGTCCGGCAACTGGCTGGGCGTGGACTTCCCCGCCGGCGGCGGCCCGGACGGGCAGCGGATCGACGGCACCACCGACGGCTCGAACTACAACTACATGGCGGCCTGGAACGACGCCTCCATCTGGGAGTTCGACCGCCTCTGGGACAACGGACGGGAGCTGTTCGAAGTCCCCGGCGGCGCCACGGGCGTCACCTACGATGTCACCACGGGCAACCTGTGGGTGATTGCCCACGGTGATCAGCAGGTCCAGGAGTTCGCGCTCGATGGCACGCTGTTGAGTTCGTTCGCGTTCAACACGGATTCGGGCTGGATGGGCGCCCTGGCCTACGAGCCGGCCTCGGACACCCTCTGGGCGACCGACTACTCGAACGGCGACATGTACAACTTCGCCAAGGACGGCACCGTGATCGACGTGCTGAACTACCCGGAGCTTGCCGGTTACGCCTGGGGCGGCGAGTTCGCCATCCCCGCCCCCGCGACCCTCTCACTCCTCACCCTCAGCCTGCTTGGGGTGCGGCGGCGCCGCTGATCGTTGAAGAACGGCGCCCCCCCGGCGCCGGCGAGCGGCGCCCGTCAGGTCGCCGCC
>JAXHTH010000055.1:0-6548 GCA_034211115.1 Planctomycetota bacterium
TCGATGGCGGTGTGCCGGGGATTGTCATCGAGGACGGTGACGGCGACGGCGTGATCGGCGCCGGCACTGCCGGCGGCGGGGATCAGCGCGGCGAGCACCGCCAGCGACAAAAGACGCGATAGACGAATCATGAGAGGCCTCCATGTGCGGTCCGGGTGCGATTTCGGAACCGTGGTTTTCGCGTTCGAGACCGGCCTCCTCCGGGCCGGCAGTTGCGGGACGGAACATCGATCGTCGCGTCAGGAGCAGGGCCCCCACGCGGCGAGGAGTATGAGCAGGTCGGCCACGTTGACCACGCCGTCGGCATTGACGTCACCGTCGCCGGCGTTGCCCCAGTTGGCGAGCAGGGCGAGCAGATCTTCCGTATCCACATCGCCGTCGCCGTCGACGTCCGCCGGCCAGACGTCGACCAGCGCCTTGATGCAGAAGTTGGCGCTGTGGTCCCAGTCCGGATCATCGAACTCGTAGTCATACAGGTCCAGCCACCCGCGGCGGGTCTGGTAATAGCTCTCGCCCGGATTGGCCGCCGAGTTCACGATCGTGCGGTAGCTGCCGCCGAGCAGCACGGGGATGTCCGACGTCCGGTCGAACGGCTGCCCGCCGTCGGAGAGGGTGAGACGAACGTAGAACTCATCGCCCGCCGAGCGCAGGATGCCCGCGTCGAGGTCGACGGTGTGGAATCCCGCGTAGGCGAGGGTGCCCGAGGCGGAGGCGAGCACGTCGAGCAATTCGCCGCCCTCGAAGCGGGCGTACACCGTCACCGTGTAGTCCACGTCGTCGGTGGCGGTGAAGAAGCTCACGGATCGGATGAGCTCATCGTGCTCGCAGGTGAAGGCGTTGAACGCGTCGGCGCAGTCGGTCATCGTGTCGCGCCAGCCGTGATAATCGTGATAGTAGATCTTGTCGTAGGCGAGAAGCTCGACGTCCTGGAAGGAGATCGCGCCCATCTGCGGCTCCTGGCAGCACCACTTGTCGTAATAGGAGATCCAGAAGTAGCCGTCGTAGCCCCACCATTCGCCCCAACTGTTCTTGACGATCCAGGCCCCGGGGCCCTCGGGCGCCTGCGTCTGCTTGTTGTCGTCCCAGCCGACGATGGCGACCGCGTGATTGGGCAGCTCGTCGCTGGCGGGCGGCTGATAGTGGACGTAGTTCTGCATGAAGCCGCCGCTGTAGCACATGCAGGTGCCGAGGACGCCCTCGTTCATGACGGCGTACTTTATGGTGTCGATGTTGCTCAGGTCCTCGCCCGCGACGTACCACTCGATGTCGCGGGGGTAGTAGATGTGGAAGGAGGGATCCCACCGGGGGGGCGGGTCGTTGTACGACTGGCCGTCGATGTCGCGGACCGCTCCCTCGCCGCGGGTGAGATAGGCGGCGGTGACGCGGTAGTCGCCGCCGTAGTGCACCTCCAGGCCCCCGCCGCCCGGATCATCGTCGTTGTTGAACTCGTTGAAGCCGTTCCACCAGTCCAGGTGGTACTCGGCGAGATTGGGCTCGCCTGATTCGCCGTTGTCGGCCCAGACGCCGGTCATGAGGAGGTTGCCCTCCATGGCGGCCATTGCCCCGTGCGTCCAGCACGTTCCGCCCTCCTGGCTCTTGACGGACGTCACGTAGTTCTCCCCCCCCACATCGCGCAAATCGAAGTACGCCGGGGGATCTCCCATCGCCGCCGCGCCGGCGAGGGCGACCGCGGCGAAGGCGCCGGTCAGACAGAGTCGCTGGTGGATCGTGCTCGACATCAGTTGTTTCTCCTTCGGATCAGGGCCGGCCGTGCGGCCGCGGGCGTGGTGGTTGCTCGACGGGACATCCGGAGTCGCCCGCATGGGACAGCGAGAGCCCGCTCCGTCGACGGCGCTTCGGGCCACGACGGACGGACCCGGCCTCGGCGATGCCGTCCTTCCTGCAGATGGGCGCCTCCTCTTTCGTTTCCTCCGGCACGGGGACCCCTCCCGCCCGCGTTCTTCCCGGCAGGCGGGCCGTGCCAACCCGAGTTTCGGACTCCGAAGTCCATTGTCATCCGATATTCAGGGCCGGTCAAGATGAAATCCCCATCCCGCGCCCAATCCCCGAGGCCGCGCGCGGGGCCCGCTCGCCGCCGAATCGCCCGATAAACCGACCTCCCGAGGCGGTTTCCCTCTTCCGTCCGGCTCTCCCGCCCGCTATTCTGGGTCTGCCGCGGGGCACGGCAGGAGGAGAAAGTCATCATCGCGGACCCCAGAACAGCACCAGCCCGGCCGGACGTGAAGGCCTGATCCGGCGCCCCCGAGCGGCCGGAGGAGGAGGCGGCGCGCGGCGCCATCCGCGCGGCCGCAGGCCGCCTCCCCCTTCCGGATTCGACGCGCCGTCCCCGCGCCGCGTTGTGCCTGTTCGACAGAGGAGAAGAAGGCAATGCACCCCGGAGAGGTCACCAACCGCTGGCATCCATTGATCGGACTCGCTTTGTTCACGGCCCTGCTGCTCGCCGGCCCCGGCCGCGCCGCGGCGGCCGACCTCGAGGGCCCCAAGCCACCGGGGCAGGAGGGACGGAACGTTCTCAACGGTGGCCGGCAGGATTGTGAGGGCGATCCGGCCAACCTTCTCTATCCCCTCGACGGCACCTACGTCCTCGTCGACTTCTACGGCGACGGCTGCACCGGCTCCGGCTGCGCGGAGGGATCCGACCAGCACAACGACGATGACTCGGCCACCGTCGACCTGCCGTTCACGTTCGACATGTACGGCGATCTGTACACCACCTGCTACGTGAACAACAACGGCAACATCTCCTTCGGCACCTACTACTCCACCTTCACCGCCACCGGATTTCCCGACGACGAGTACATCATGATCGCGCCGTTCTGGGGCGATGTGGACACCGGCAA
This sequence comes from Planctomycetota bacterium, assembly GCA_034211115.1. Classification (GTDB taxonomy): domain Bacteria; phylum Planctomycetota; class Phycisphaerae; order Phycisphaerales; family SM1A02; genus JAXHTH01. The sequence continues at coordinate 2,862 of JAXHTH010000055.1, forward strand.
TCCCGCCAATTACATCGGCGACGTGTGGATGAAGTTCTTCGACTCCAACGGCGACACCAGCGACGACACGCTCGTCGTCACCTGGGACAACGTCGGGTACTACAACGAGCACGGCGACCTGCGCAACACGTTCCAGGTCGCCATCTCCGACGGCACCAATCCCGTCATGGGGCTGGGCAACAACGTCTGCTTCAGCTACGACAACATGTGCTGGACCACCGGCGACGCCTCCGGCGGGTCCGGCGGGTTCGGCGGCACCCCCGCCACCGTCGGCGTCAACCGAGGCAACGGCGTCGACTTCTTCCAGATCGGTCGCTTCGACCAACCCGGCGACGCCTACGACGGCCCGTACGGCGACAACGACGGCATCGATTATCTCGATGACAACGGCTTCTGCTTCTCCACCGCCACCGAACTGCCCAACATCGATCCCATCCCCGTCAACTTCCCGCCCGGCAACTCGATCACCATCGACGCCTGCGCCGGCGAAGTGCTCGATCTCGACCTGCAGTTCCTCAGCCCGGAAGACGGGCAGACCACCACCGTCGTTATCGATGATCTCGACGGCGCCCAGGCCGCGGGCCTGTCCATCGTCAACATCCCGGGCAATGTCGCCAGCATCGAGCTGGACTGGAGCCCCGATCCCGGCGACGTGGGAATCTACGTCCTTCACTTCACCGCCACCGATGACTTCAACCCGCCCGGCGTCACCGAGATCGATCTCACGATCGAGGTCATCTGCGACGAGGAGGAAGGCGACTGCACCCTGCCCGGACGCCCCGCGATGGACGGCACCGACGACCGCGTCCTGCGCGGCTACCTCGTCGCCTTCGCCGTCAACAGCGATGGCGAGGAGATCAAGTGGAATCATCTCGCAGGCAACACGACCATCGTCAACTACCGCGACGGCTTCGCCTGGGAGTACGCCGCCTGGGCCTCGCAGGCGGTCAATCCCGTCGTCGCCCACGGCGATCCCACCGGCTTCCCCGGCGAGCTGCAACTGAACGAGCTCGAGTTCGCCCCGCCCTACAGCCGGCTTCTGATGAATTTCCAGGCGGTCGATTCCGCCGCCTTCAGCCAGGAAGGCGTCGCCCAGGTCATCTCCGACACCGACCTGACCCTCCATCCCGTCACCATCGATCTGCGACAGGAGCACGAGCCGCCCGTCAGCACGAAGGCGAGCATGACCGTCTGGAACCAGTGGGAGGCGCAGTTCTCCGGTGCGCATCGATGCATCACCTGCTGGGATCAGACCCTGCTGAGCTTCTACGACAGCCCCAATCACTTCTTCATCGAGTTCCTGCAGACGGATCACGGCAAGGCGCGGATCGAGGGCGAAGCGGCCGCCGCGGAATGCCCCGAGAGCGTCGACGCAGCCCTGCTCGGCGTGTCGGCCCGCCATCTCGTCTTCGACGGAGGCAGCGAATACGCCGCGGCCGGCATGAATCTTCTCGGCATGGGAAAGGAAGAGGCGGAGATTCTTTACGACGTGGAAGGTCCCCCGCCGCCGTTGCCCGGCCACGGCACCGATCCCCGGGCCCTCGACGGCCAAACCCCGATCACGGCAACTGCTCATCACGTTCCGCCGATGGGCGGCCGCGAAGACCCCTGGCAGGATCGCGCCACCGCCACGGAAAAGGGCAGCATCCTCATCTTCTCCAAGATCGAGCTGCGCTGGACCGCCGACGGACAGCTCGTGCAGGATGCCTTCGTCCAGCTCACCAACGATTACCCCGAAGACGTCCTCGTGCAGATGTACTTCATCCACGGCGATGAGCCGCTGGACGCCGACCAGTTCGGCTGCCCCCACCCCGGCTGGAACTGGGTTGACGTGCAGATCCCGCTCACGGCCGACCAGCCGACGTTCTGGTCGTCGCTGACCGGCCTCCCCGCCGGCGTCTCCCCGTTCACCGTCCTCGATCCGGGCCAGTGACCGGGAGCGATTCGCCGGCGGCCCCCGGCCCGCCGCGCGCCTGACGGCTTCGACCGTCGGGCCTCGGACCGGTCACACGCCGGTCGCGGCATCATCGTTCCCATCCCGGCCCGTCCTGCCGCTAGCATACGGGCAGCGGGGCATCCGCCTGCCCGCGCGATGCGCGCGGCGACGGAGGCGGATTCCTGAGAATGCTGAATGGAGGAGCAGACCTTTGAACCCCACACTGCACGCCGGCGCCGCCGCCATCCTCGCCGCCTCCGCCGCGGCCCTCGCCCAGAACGCGACCACCCGGCCCTCATCGCAGAACCGGCTCACGCCGGCCGAGAAGGCCGCCGGTTGGACGCTGCTCTTTGACGGCCGATCCACCGATCAGTGGCGCGGCTATCGGCGCAACCGCTTCCCCGACCAGGGCTGGATCATCGAGGATGGCTGCCTGCACGTCGTCGCCGGGGGCGGCGGCGGCGATATCGTCACCGTCGATCAGTACGAGAACTTCGAGCTCGCCCTCGAGTGGAAGGTCGCCCCGAACGCCAACAGCGGCATCATGTATCGCGTCACCGAGCAGTACAACGCGCCGTGGAAGACCGGGCCCGAGTACCAGATTCTCGATGACGCCGGCTACAACGCAAGTCCGACCGACACCCATTCCGCCGGCGCGCTCTACGACCTCTATCCCCCGGCGGAAGGCAAGACCGTTGCGCCGACGGGCGAGTTCAACACCACCCGCATCATCATCGACCACGGCCGCCTCCAGCACTGGCTCAACGGTCGCAAGATCATCGAATGTGACCTGGACGGCGAGGAATGGAAACAACGCGTCGAGGCGAGCAAGTTCAGCGTATACGAAGGCTTCGGCGCGAATGCGAAGGGGCACATCGCCCTTCAGGATCACGGCAATGACGTCTGGTTCCGGAACATCAGGATCCGCGATCTCTCCGCCCCCATGCCCGGCGAGGTTCGACTCTTTAACGGCGAGGATCTGTCCGGATGGACCGCCTTCCTACCCGGTGACGCCGAAATGGACGACGTGTGGTCCGTGAAAGACGGCATCCTCATCTGCACGGGAAAACCGGCCGGCTACATCCGCACCAAAGCCGACTTCACCAACTTCGTCCTCAAACTGGACTGGCGCTTCGACCCCGTCACGAAGAAACCGGGCAACAGCGGCGTCCTTCTCCGCATGATCGGCGAGGACAAGGTATGGCCGCGCAGCGTCGAGGCCCAACTCCACAGCGGCAATGCCGGCGATTTCTGGAACATCGGCGAGTTCCCGATGAAGACCGACCCGCAGCGCACCAGAGGTCGCAACACGAAGAAGACCCACTTCGCCGAGCGGCCCGTCGGCGAGTGGAACAGCTACGAGATCATCGTTGACGGCGCATCGATCGTCCTCAACGTCAACGGCGAGACTGTCAATCAGGCCTGGGACGTCATGGAAACGCCCGGAAAGATCTGCCTTCAGTCCGAGGGGGCGGAGATCCATTTCCGAGATATCCGTCTCGCGCCGATTCCGAAATAGCCCGTCTCCCGCCCGAACGCTGACGACCCGGGGCCTGCCGTGTCCCCGGCCGCACCCCGGCCGGTGCCATGCGCGAAGAAGACCCGGTCGGCTCCCCTCGCCCGACTCAAGGCCGATTTGGCTTGACCGGCGGTGAAGTGGGCTGACAATGGGAGGGAAAGGTCCGTATGCGTCCCGAGACCCGTGGGGTGGGGGTTTCGTGCGGGGCGGGGACTTATCGGCCGTCGGCCGA
>JAXHTH010000056.1:0-6235 GCA_034211115.1 Planctomycetota bacterium
TGATCTTCAAGGCCCCGGCACTCCTGTGCCGGGGTCTTGTGGCACTATCGCACTACTGCGGCGCTTCACCCGTCGACGACGTCGCCCCCCTCTCCGACTCCGTCAGCAGCGCCCGGTACCGCGCCGCCTCCTCCGGCTTTCCCCACGCTTCGTGGAGTTCCGCGAGCGCCCGGACGACGCGAAGCGTGTCCTCGTGTCCGGCGCCCAGGCTGGTTATACAGTCCTCGTGGCCGCGCTGGAGCTCGCGCGCGGCCGACTCGAACCGCTCGGAATCACGGTAGACGGCGGCGAGGTTCACCACGCTGCTGACGGTGGAGCGATGCGTGGGGCCGAGCACGGTCCGACGGCCCTCCAGTGCGCGCACGTGGAGCGCCTCCGCCTCGTCGTAGCGCTTCTGTTGATGACAGAGCAGGCCGAGATTGGACACAGAATTGAGGGTCTCGGGGTGGTCTTCTCCGAGGACGCGCCGGCGGATCTCCAGGGTCTTCAGCCACAGCGGCTCCACCTCCTCGAACCGGCCCTGCTCGTAGTAGAGCGCCGCGAGGTTGTTCATCGAAGCCAGCGTGCCGGGGTGCTCTTCTCCGAGCACGCGGCGACGAACATCCAGAATGCGCTGATGCAGGTCCTCGGCCTCATCGTCCCGGCCCTGGCGGTCATAGACCACGGCAAGGCCGTTCATGTACTGAAGTGTTCCGGGATGCTCATCGCCCAGCACGCGGCGCGCGGTCTCCAGCTCCTGCAGATGAAAGCGCTCGGCCTTCTCGTATCGGCCCAGCTCGAGATAGAGCCATCCCAGGCCCACCGAGGTGAACAGCGTATCCGGATGGTCGTCGCCGAGCACGCGCCGCTGGGTGTGCAGCGCCTCTGCGTACGCCGGCTCGGCCTCGGCATAGCGCCCCTGCCGGTGGTAGACCGTCGCAAGATGGTACAGCGCGGTCAGCGTCAGCGGATGCTCTTCTCCCAGCGCGCCGCATTCCTGCTCATACGCCCGACGGGCGGTCACTTCGGCCTCGTCATATCGGCCCTGCTGGAGATAGAGCCAGCAGATGTTGTTCATCGAGTTCAGTGTCTCGAGGTCGTCCTCACCGAGCGTGCGGCGGCGCCGCTCGAGCACCTGCTCCCACAGCGGTTCCGCTTCCGCGAACCGCCCCTGCATGAAGAACGACAGGCCGAGCGCATTGCGGGCCCGCAGCGTATCGGGATGATCCTCGCCGAGGATGCGCCGGCATCGTTCGGTCGTCGCCCGCAGAAGCGGCTCGGCTTCCCCGTAGCGCCCCTGGTCGTGGTAGGTGATGGCCAGAGACAACACGGACATCAGCGTTCGGGGATCCTCCTCGCCGAGCAGGTCCCGGTGAATCTCCACGGCCCGGGAAAGGTGCGGTTCCGCCTCGTCGAGCAGACCGATGGCCCGGAAGCTGTTGCCGATCGTGGTGCGCAGCTCGGCTTCGATGAGCGGCTGATCGGCGAACGACTCGTCGATGGAGGCCGCCGCTTCATCCAGCACGTGGCTCATCATCACGTCCTTGCCCTGGCGGAGCGGCTGCACGGAGTCGAGCATGCCCACGAGAAACTCGTTGATGGCCGCGACTTTGCTCGCCTCCAGCTCGGCCTGGCCCAGCGCCAGGCGCAGATCATCGCGGGCCTCGACGGACTGCCGGCGGTCCGTCACCGCCTGTCGCCAGAACCCGATGGACACGATGGTGGCGACGATGAGGACGACCATGACGGCGGCCGCGGCCGAGACCGGGACCCGGTGCCGCCGCAGCGTCTTGCGCAGCACGTACCACGTGCTGTCGGCCTTCGCCTCGATCGGCCGCCCGGACCGGTAGCGGTGCAGGTCGCGGAGCAGATCGGCCACGGACTGGTAGCGTCGCTCCTTCTCCTTGCTCAGCGTCTTGCCGATGATCGTGTCCAGCTCGTCGTCGACGTCGCGCCGGATGGACGACGCGCGGGCCGGCTCCGCCTCGCCGATGTTGCGGATCACGTCTGCCAGTCGACCATCGACGGGATAGGGATGCGCGCTGGTGAGCATCTCGAAGAGGATGACGCCGAGACTGTACACGTCGCTGCGCACGTCCACCGCAAACGGGTCGCCGCCGACCTGCTCGGGCGCGGCGTAGGCGAGCGTGCCGACGAACTCACCCGCCTGCGTCTGCATCGACCGCTGCGCCTCTTCCATCGCATCGCGGTACTTGGCGAGGCCGAAATCCAGCAGGTGCGGCACGCCGTCGCCGTCGATGAGGATGTTGTTGGGCTTGAGATCGCGATGGATCACGCCGCGCTGGTGCGCGTAATTCACCGCCTCGCCGATCTCCGTGAAGAGGGCCAGCGTTTCTTCCACGGACCCCGTCCGGTCGGCGCCGTGCTCGTCGAGCGACTGACCCTCGACGTAGCGCATCACGAGATACATCCGCCCGTCGTCGGTGACGCCGCTGTCGAAGACGGTGACGATGTTGGGATGATCGAGGGTGGCCGTCAGATCGATCTCCCGCTCGAAGCGTCGGCGCTGCCGCTTCGAGGCGTATCGCCCCAGCAGGAGCAGTTTCACCGCCACGAGACGGCGGGTGGACTGCTGGCGGGCGACGTAGACGACCCCCTGCCCGCCGTGGTGGAGGGTCCGGAGAATCTCATATCCCGGGATCTCCGGCTGCGGCGCATCCTCCTCCGCATCTGCCTTCGACAGACCGTGCCAGGCGTGGCGGATCCCCTCCAGCGCGACCGCGTGCGCGCGCAGCTCCGACAGAGACCGTTTGCACGAATCGCACGAAGCGAGATGATGTTCGACGCCGGCTCGCCCGCGCAGATCGAGTTCGCCACTCAGGTACCGATCGAGTTCTTTCAGGTCGGGACATGACATCGCCGCGCCGTCCTTTCCTCCGGGTCAGCCGACGGACTCCATCTGCTCTCGCAACTCGAGGATGCGCTTGATGACGCGATGCTTGGCGATGAAGACCGCGTTTTCGGACATCCCCAGTTCTTCGGCGACCGCGGCGGCGGGCCGGCCCTCGATGGCGAACAGCTCGAAAGCGCGGATCGTGCTCGGCTCAACCTCCGATCCCACCTGCCGGAGACAATGTTCGACCACCGCCTGTTCCCAACACATATCCCAGGACCGTCGGGCCGCCTCGTCGTCGGGCAGGTTTGCCCAGAACGCGGTTCGATCACGGCCCGCCACCGGGCGGGGATCTCGCCCTTGTTTCCGCCATGCATTGCGCACGCGCCGGTGGGCGATCCCGAACAGCCAGGCGCTGAGCCGCCCCTTCTCGCGATGATACTGACCCCTCCGGTAGGCCCGGACGAAGTCCATCAGCGTTTCCTGGGCGACGTCCTCCGCCTCGTCGACCGCCAGTCCCAGCCCGCGGGCGAACCCGACGATGGGCGCGCGGAAGCGGACCACGAACTGCTCCCACGCCGCTTCGTCGGCGTTGCGCAGGTTCTCCAGGAGAATCGTCGTCGTAATCCAGCGCATCAGCCGATCCCCCGATGGGCGTCCGGCAAGAGTATACCGCGACTGTCAACGCGCGCAAAGTCCCCCGGGATCAGATCGGCGCGCCGCGGGGGGAGCCGGCGATCCGCACCGGCTCCGATGATTCCCTGACTGATCCGCGGAAGATCGCGGCTCGGTGCGCGCGACCCGGTGGAAGCGGCGATCAGGGCGATCCCGAGCCTCCGGCCCCGCCTGCTGAGCCCCCTGTTCGCCTTCAGATTCACCGCAGGCAGGTATATCAAAGCCCGATCATGCGACAGATTCGGCTCTTCTTGATTCCCGCCGCCCCGGCCGCGCTTGCGCGAGCGATAAGCTGCATGGTGTCGAACTTGCCCCTGAACATCGATGAACGCTCGGGTGCAGGGTCCTCTATCGGCTCACTGCGGCCTCTTCAGAGTCTGAGACATGCAGTATGCACGTCGGGAACGCGAACGACAGCTCCATCCGTTCGGCGAGGCTGATGATCTCGGCAGCCAGACGGTGTCGTGACTCGACGTGTTCGGTGCAGGTCGAGACCCAGAAAGACGCCCTGATCTCAGAATCCAGCGGGGATTCGCCGAACGATGGCAGGCCGACGTAGAACTCCCGGTCAACATGGTCCATCGCAGGACGACTCCAATTCAGCGAGCACACGGAGGGCGGCCGAAATGGTGATACATCCAACCCGCCCGGTCTCCACCGGTCCTAGACTTGCACGAATCCGTCAGGAGACAGCGATGCCCCGCACGAAACCACTTCACCGCACCTGCCTCGTCCCATCGTCCGTAATCGTCCTGGGTTGCCTGGTCTCCGGATGCCAGGTCGGGCCGAGCACCCTGCCCGTGTCGAGTGCCCATTACAGTGACGCCGTGCGCGTCGCCCAATCGGAGCAATTGCTGGTGAATCTCGTGCGGCTCCGATATCGGGACCAGCCGGTCTATCTCAGCGTCTCCAGCATCTCCACGCAGTTCGAGTTTGGCGTTTCGGGCTCCGTCGATGGCAATCTCGTCGAGAGCGGCCCGGACGCGCTGGGGCTCGGCGCCGGCGTCGGCTACGCCGAACGGCCGACCATCACGTTCGGGATCCTCAGCGGCGATGCCTTCGAGCGGCGCATGCTCGAGACCATCAGCGTCAACGACATTGCTCTGCTCGCCGAATCGGGCTGGCGCGTCGACCGCGTTCTGCGGCTCACCGCCGAGGGGCTCAACGGCCTGAAGCATGCCGACACCGCGTCCGGACCGACGCCTGCGACCGAGCCGGAATACGGACGATTCCTCGAAGCCGTCACCCTGCTTCAGGAACTGCGCGAGCAGGGTCTCATCGAGTTTGAATATGAGCTTCGCGACAAGCTTTTCTCGGATCCGATTCCACGGACGCAGCTTTCGGGCGAGGACCTCATCATCGCGGGCCGGGAAGGGATCGAGTTCAAGCGTGTCGGCGATTCGGATGACTATCAGCCCATGCTGGAGGAACGCCGCCTCGTCCTCAGATTCCTGCCCGGCGCCGACGGCTCGGCCGGCGTGGCCCGACTCCGCTCGCTCCTCAGGCTCGATCCTTCAAGGACCCGTATTGATTTCGTCCCGCCCGACGATGCCGAAGTCGACACCCTCGATGACGCAGGCAACCTCTCTCAGATCATCGTCGATACCCGCTCGCTGATGGGTGTGCTCTACTATCTCTCGCACGGCGTGGATCCGCCGTCCGACGCCCTCGCAGACAACTCGGTCACCGCCACCGTCACCCGGGCCGGGGAACCGTTCGACTGGAGCAGATTGCTCCGGGGCCTGTTCCGTGTGAGCCACAGCAGGGAGCGACCGGCCGACGCGGCCGTGGCCGTACGGCACCGCGGGAGCTGGTTCTTCATCGCCGACGATGACGAAACCTCCAAGTCCACGTTCCTGCTCCTCCGACATCTCTTCACCCTGCACAGTGGCGAGAGTCAGTTCATCAAGCCGGTCCTCACGCTTCCCGTCGGCCGCTGATTCGCCGCAGCAATCGCGTCGCGCGAGCGCGTGCAGTTGATCTCGGGAAGTGCGGATTCGGATCACCCGCCCGTCGTATCGACGGTGCGCGGCCGCGCGTTGTAGAAGATGGCGTACAGAAGCGGGACGACGATAAGGGTCAGCACCGTCGCGAACGACAGGCCGAAGATGATCACGATAGCCATGTCCCTGAAGAAGACATCGGTGAGCAGCGGGATCATGCCAAGCACGGTGGTCAGGGCCGCGAGCACCACCGGCCGTGATCGACTCACCGCACTCCGCACGATGGCGTGGTAGTGATCGATTCCGAGTGCGGTCTGGGCGTTGGCCTCGTCGATCAGCACCACGGAATTCTTGATGAGCATGCCCGTCAGGCTGAGGACGCCAAGGATGGGCATGAAGCCGAACTCGGCGCCGGTGCTGAGCAGGCCGACCGTCACGCCGATCACCGCCAGCGGAACGGTCAGCACGATGATGATCGGCTGCCGAAGGTTGTTGAAGAGCACGAGCAGGATGAACCCCATGCCGCCGAAACACAAGGGCAGCAAGGCCGTCAGGCCTCCGTTGGCCTTCGCCGATTTCTCGTACTCCCCGCCCCACTCGAGGCTGTATCCGACCGGCAGCGGCACGGACTCGATCTGCGGACGGAGACGGTTGAAGAGAGCAGCGGCGGAGCCGACCGCAGGATCGCACATCACGGTCAGCGTCGGCGCCCGATCGCGGCGCCCGATGATGGGATCCTGCCAGCCGAGAGCGAGCCCGCGTGTGACCTGGTCCAGCGGCACCG
>JAXHTH010000057.1:0-21435 GCA_034211115.1 Planctomycetota bacterium
CACCGCCCCCCCTGCCAGCACGACGATGCTCGCCCGGAACGAGTGATTGATCGACCGCAGGGCCGGCATCCGCCCCGGCGAAAGACGCGTGACGACGTCCGTGAAGATCCGGGAAGACGTCGGCAGCAGCGGCGCGAGCCTCGAGCGCGGCGTCAGGCCATGCACGTCGATGCCCGCGTCGTTGAGAATGAGCAGGATCGATCGGAACGCCGCCTCCGCACGATCGAGCCTTCTCGCGTCATCACGGCGCTCGATGACCGGGGCGAGGGCGCGCTCGGCGATCAGATCGCAGACCGGCCCCAGCGACTTGTGCCGGAGCGGTTCGAGGACCGATCGCCAGCGCTCCGGGTCGATCTCGACTCGAAACAGGTCCTCGAATATCGTCGCCAGATCGATCCAGTTCCGGTCGAACGAGGGCAGGCCCATGAGGTTCGCCGCCCGCTCGACGTTCGTCCGGCGGGTGATCGGGATGACGTATCGCGTGTTCGGATCGACCCCCTCCTGCTGGCGCCAGACATCGACCATCACCTCGAGCACCTCGTCGGCGGACATGGGCCGCGCGGGAGGCGAAGCGAGCGCCGGATCCTGTTTGGCCGTGCGTGAATCCATCGCCGTCCTCGATCGGCCTCTGCTTGCCGACGGGCCGATCTCAGTTAGTATTCGGCCATGACCACCGCCGCACAACGCAAGACGCACGAGAAATGGCTGCACGAGCTCACCGCGATCCCCACCGCCGCCGGGCGGGAGGATCGCGTCATCGCCTGGGTCGAGCACTGGGTCAAGCAGCGCCGCAACCTCAGGCTTCGCCGCGACCGCGCCGGGAATCTCATCATCACCCGCACCGGCCGGCGGAAGGGCAAGCCGATCTACATCACCGGCCATCTCGATCATCCCGGCTTTGTCGTGCGCCGCGTGCTGGATGATCGGACCCTTGAGCTGGAGTTCCGGGGCGGGGTGCATGATCCGTATTTCGAGGATGCCAGGATCGAGCTGTACGACGCCGAAGACGGCGTCCACCGCGCCACGCTGAGCGGTCTCGATTCGAAAGCCAAGCCGTTCAAACGCGCCACCGCCCGGCTCACGAAGAAGACCGATGCCCTCGCGCCGGGCGACATCGGACGCTGGGCGTTCCGCGGCCCGCTGCCGCGGGTGAGGGACGGCCTGTTTCACACCTACGCGTGCGACGATCTCGCGGCCGTCGCCGCCGCGTTCGCCGCCCTCGACCTGTTGCGCCGCAAGCAGAGCACGACGAACGTCGGCCTTTTTCTGACCCGCGCCGAGGAGGTGGGTTTTATCGGCACCCTCGCGGCATGTACGGCGCAGAGTCTGCCGAAGAGCGCCCGCCTTCTCTGCCTTGAGAACTCCCGCAGCTTTCCCGAATCGCCCATCGGAGGCGGGCCCATCCTTCGCGTCGGTGACCGGCTCAGCGTTTTCTCCCCCGCCCTCACCGATCGCATCGGCGCGCTGCTCATGGATCACGAGAAGAAGCACCCCGACTTCAAGTGGCAGCGCAAGCTCATGCCCGGGGGGGCGTGCGAGGCGACCGCGTTCAGCACCTACGGCTACGAATCCACCTGTATCTGCTTCGCGCTGGGGAATTATCACAACATGACCGACATCGACGGCGTCGTCGCGGGCAGCCGACCGGCGAAGGTCGGACCCGAGCACATCTCCATCGACGACTTCCACGGCATGGTCGAGATGCTCACCATCTGCGCCACGAAGCTGGACAGCGCCCGACTGCCCTCGCTGGAAGGCCGTCTCGACAAGCTCCTCGCATCCCACCGGCACGTGCTCGAGGAGTGATCGCGCGCCGGCGTACCCGTGCATGATGCGAACAGAATGCGAGGGGTCGGTTGTTTTTGAATTGCGCCCGGCACGGCCCGCCGACGTGTCTTACATTGCAGGTATGCCGCCTGAGATTGTCGAATCACCGAGCTGGCCGACGGGGGTGACCCAGCTTCTCGATGAGCATCACCTGGTGGTGCTCGCCGGCCGGCCGGCCCGACGGGCCGAGTTCGCCCGCTCACTGGCGGCCCATCTGGAAACCGTGCCCGACGCGGTGACCGTCGATCTGCCCGGCGAGCAGGCGACATCCCTCCCCGACTTCTGCCGGATGCTGGAGGGAGCCCTGCAGCCGGCCCGAGCCGTGACCCCGACCCTGGACGGCGTGGTCCGCCTGCTTCGGACCGACCCCCTCCAGGCGAGGCATCAGTACCTGATCTGGCACGATGCCGACGCCCTGCTGGAGGCGGACGTGACGCTCTTCAGCCGGCTCGTCAACGCCCTGCTGAGCGTCGCCGCCGAGTTCGAGTACGTCAATCCGGACGTGCTGACCCTCCAGCGGCTGATCTTCCTCGGCTCGGACAAGCTGGGGGCCTACGCGGAGGACGAGAGCGGACAGTTCTGCACCTGGCTGGCCGAGGGCGGCAGCACCCGCTTCTGGGAGGTCGCCAGTTGTGTCACCCGGCCCCCCGTCCTGATCTACCGGCTGGACGGGTGAGGCGGCGTTGTGCGCCCGTTCACCGCCGGTGCCTGAAATGGCCACGCGTTCGGCCTCGTCGATGTGAATGTCCTGACGCCTTCTCCACGCCTGGCCCCTCCTGCCGCTACATTCCCGACAGGAGACGATCATGGCCGAACGCAAGAACACCGAATTTGACCGGCCCGGCGGGTACGCGATGCCCCGGGGCGGGATCCAGATCCAGCGCCGCGCCGCCCGCGACCTCGCCGGCGCGGACATCCGCCTCCTCGGCGATCGCGTCGAGGCCCACGAGCCGGACACGCCGAAGAAGCCCGAGCCCGCGTACACGGCGTGGAAGCCGGCCACCCGCGTCTACGTCGGCGACTGTCGCGACATCCTCCCCAGTCTCCCCGATCGCGGGAAGGTCGATCTCGTCTTCGCCGATCCCCCCTTCAACTGGGACGTCCCGTACGACGAGTGGCACGACGGCATGCCGCGCGACCAGTACGAGCGCTTCACGTTCGACTGGCTCGACGCGTGCGTGGATGTGCTCTCCCCGCGCGGCAGCCTGTGGGTGAACATCCCGGACGACACCGCCGCGGAGGCCGTCGTCCATCTCAAGCGCCGCGGCCTCACCATGATCAACTGGTGCGTCTGGCATTTCCGCTTCGGCCAGCACCGCGACAGCTCCTTCATCCTCAGCAAGGTGCATGTGCTGTACTTCGCGAACGACCCGGCCGATCGCATCTGGCATCCGGAGCGCGTCCTCGAGCCGTCCGACCGCGCGAGTATCTACTTCGATCCCCGCACAATGGCCAAGGAATCCAATCGCGGCCTGCGGGTGCCGATGGACGTGTGGTACGGCCAGTACTGGGGACGCATCCAGGGCAACAACAAGGAGCGCCGGCACGGCCACCACAACCAGATCCCGGAGGTCTACCTGGAGCGCATCATCCTCGCCTGCACCGAAGAGAACAGCCTCGTGCTCGATCCGTTTCTGGGCAGCGGCACGACGAGCACCGTCGCCCGGGCGTGGGGAAGGCGCAGCATCGGCGTCGAGTTCTCGGCCGTCCACGCCGCCAGCGCGTGGGAGCGCATCACGAACGTGGGCATGGTGCGCAAAGGCGCCGGCGCCGGCCAGTCCTCGGCGATCTTCAAGCCCCGCCGGCTGAAACCGGACGGCTACGGCGCACCCGCGGCGGAATCCTGATCCGGCCGGGCCCGCCCGGCCGCCTCAGCCTTCGACGATCGGCGGGCGCTTCACGCCGTCGACGTAGACCTCGCCCTCGCCGGTGAGGCGCACCCGACTGCCTTTCTCCATTTCTCCGTAGGACCTGCCGTTGACGGTGAGGGTGCGCTTCGTGACGTGGCATTCGACCGACTCGCCGTGGAATTCCATCTCGGTGAGGCTCGTCAGTTCGTTCTTCCCCTTGGGCCACTCGTAGGTCACGCCATGCCACGTCGTCTGGATCATGTAGTCTTCATCGGCCTCGAACGAACGATACTCGTCCGGCGAAGGCTTCCAGATCATGTGGCGCGTGGTCCTGTACGTGCCGTCCGGCTGCCGCACGGCCGTCGTGCACGTCGTGCACCCGGCGGCGAGCAGCGACACGATCAGAACGGCGAGCAGCGAGAGTCCTCTTCCAGTCATGACTGTCCCTTTCCAGGAATGCTCAGACGAGGCGACCGGGGGCGGAAATCCGTGCGGCGACCCGATCATCGGCCGCGAACCTCCGACACCACCGACAGGATGTTCTCCAGGACAAGCTCCGGTTCATCCGCATAGAGATTGTGCGAGCTTTCTTCCGCGAAGACGAAGCGTCCGTTCGTCGACTTCCCGGCGAGCAATCGACTCTGTTCGACCCAGTATCGCTGATATTCCTCCGCGACCTCGCCGAACATCGGGTTCGGCTGGCCCGAGGCGATGACGAGGAGCGGGATGTCGCCAAACGTCGCGATGCGGCCGGCCTGCTCGGCGCTGATGCCGAACATCTGCTCGTGCTCGGATACCAGCATGCGGAAGAAGGCGGCCTGTGCGCGCTCCTGCGGATCCGACGACTGTGCGGACGCATCGGCGGTATCACGCCACTGCCGTGTCATCTGCTCCGCCATCCGGCGCAGCTCGGGATACCGCTCGCCGCCAATCCAGGACAGGGGCGGCGGATCGAGCAGGACCAGGCCGGCCACGTCCTCGGGAAACGCGCCGACGAAGACCTGCATGTTCAGACCCCCCAGCGAATGACCCACGAGCACGTACGGCCCGGGAATCCCGGCCCGCTGCAACAAGGTCTTGAGCTCCGCTGCAACCTGACCGCTGTCTCTCGGAAGCGGACCCGGCTCGCTCGACCCGTACCCCGCGCGGTCGTAGGTGCACACGAGCGTCCGCTCGGCGATGCGCTCGCGAAGCGGGGCCCAGTGCTCCGACTGGTCACCGATGCCGACGTCGATGATGACGGCCGGCGATCCTTCGCCCTGCCGGCAAAGGTGCAGACGATGCGTTCCGACATCGACCATCCGATCAGAGACCTCCTCGATCCCGCCGGAACAGGAGACGAGGAGCAGGGAGGCGGCGAAGACGGCCGGTCGCGTCGTGAGGGCCCCTGCGATCGGCGCGATTCTGCTCCGGGCCATCTTCATTCCTTTCCACCAGCCGGCCAGACTCATGCAGGCGGCAACAGCGAACGCCGCCCGGCGCCGGCGCACCTTGAGCGCGATGCGCCGCCCGTCCTTGTTCCGAACCGCGGGGCGTCGATTTCGCGCGGCCGGTCGCCCGCTTCGGCCGCCGCGGGAATGACCGCGCCGGCGCCGGATCACCGCGGCGTTTTGGCCGCGTGCGGCATTTTGGCCCGGTGCCGGGCCGGCCTTCGTCATCGTCATCACAATCATCGCGGGTGGGGTGAGCGCCTCCCGTCGGAGATCTCGCCATGCGATGCCCCACCATCATCATCTGCCTGCTCGGTCTTACCTGCACGTTCGGCCCCGTCCTTGGCCGCCGGCCCGACGACCCGGGCCGGAATCTCGCCATCAGCGACCGGCCGGAGATGCAGACGAGCCCGCGGATCCGCTGCACGTCCGACGGCGGATGTTACATCGCCTTTTTCGACGACAGCGCCGGCGGCTGGGACGTGTATCTTCAGCGCCTCGGCGCGGCGCGTGGCCGACTTGGGGATGATCTGCCGTCAAGGCGCCGGTTGCGGCCGTTTGCGCGCGGGGATTGGGCCGCATACACGCATCCTCGGGTGGGTCAGGCTGCGCTGGAGTGGCGATGGTCGTCCTCGCGCCGATGTTGGCAACCCGTGGAAACCGCCGCGAGATCCCGGCGCGCCGAAGCCGCCTCATCCCATGCTGGGCGAACCTGAGACCCATCGTAGCGCAACGTTACGAACGCGCTGCCTCCGGTCCTTACCGTCCACCCTCCGGTATCACAGGGCAGCAGCACACCAATGA
Organism: Planctomycetota bacterium; assembly: GCA_034211115.1. Taxonomy (GTDB): domain Bacteria; phylum Planctomycetota; class Phycisphaerae; order Phycisphaerales; family SM1A02; genus JAXHTH01. The sequence continues at coordinate 5,912 of JAXHTH010000057.1, forward strand.
GCGCGGCGACGATGACTTCAACGGCGACTGCATCGTCGATGCCGTCGACCTTCTCATGCTCCTCGGCGACTGGGACGCGTGCGAGGACTGCCCGACCGACCTCAACGAGGACGGCGTGGCTGATACGGGCGATCTTCTCCTGCGCCTCGGCGCGTGGAGACCGTGCGTCTGATCACTTCCTGATCCTGACACCGGGAGTCAGCGCATCGTGTGAAGCCCGCGGGTTGCGACCTGCGGGCTTCCGTTTTTTTCCGGCCGATCCGCTTGCGCTTCTCCGCAGCTCAGCCGGGCAGCAGCGCGACGCTCACGTGTTCGTCTTCCACGAGCAGGATGCCCACCAGAGCGCCGTCGGTGCGCGACAGCACGCACGCGCCGTGCCAGGAATCGTCGACGGAGACGGCCGGATCGATGCGCCAGCGCCCTGCCTCGGCGGTCAGGCGCGGCGCGGCGAGCGGGATCGGGGCGACCTTCGGATCGGCCACCGCGATGCAGTCCTCCGGCTCGCCGGAGACGCGCATGCGATCGGCCGGCCAGATCGATTCGCTCAACATCAGATCCAGGCGGGCGAGGCCGCCCTGCTCCCTGGCCGGCGTCTGCTCCAGCGCGACCACCTGCCCGGCGACCTCGAGGCTCGTTGTCTGCCGATCGGCCTTCTCGTCGGGGATGAGCAGGTCCGCCGGCCCGAGCAGGCCGTCGGCCGTCTGCAGCACCCAGCCCTGACGCAACCGCCGGCCCTTGAAGAGAAAGCCCTGTTTCCAGCCGATCGCCGCCCGCAGCGGCTCCGGGAGCGGGCAGCCGGGCGGCAGCAGCGAGCTGCCCACCGCCACCGTGGGCTGCCAGTCCAGCCAGTCGTCGTCCGGCTGCGTATGCAGCGTGAACCGATGACCGGTATGCACGACGTCGCCGGCCCGCTCGGGAGGCGGGACGGCCAGGGCGACGCCGCCCGTGATGACCTCCTCCAGCGATTCCAGCTCGAGGGAAAGGCCGGAGATGCCCAGCGCGGCCTCGACGCCGCCGGCATCCCAGAAACGCGTCTCCGCCCGCACGAGTTGGCGGTAGGCCTTCTCGATGTGCCCGCGCGCCTCGACGATGCTGCCATCGCTGGCCAGTCCCACCGAGAGGATCGTGCCGATGCGCACCTGGCGATAGGTGACCGGCGCGCCGGGCCGGAGACTGCCCCGCCGCGGCGCTTCGAGGATGATCTCCAGGTCGCCCGGCTGGATCGATTCGACCACCGGCGGCTGCGGCAGGCCGATGAACGTCCGCTGCCGGCGACCGGTGCCCTCGCCGGGCAGGGCCGCGAGATAGCGCGGGCCGATCAGCGTCTCCAGGCCCTCGATGCCCGTGAGGCGCAGCTCCGGCCGCACGATCCAGAACCGCGTCCCCGCCCGGGCGAGCCGATCGGCCTTCGCGTGCAGGCTCGCGGTCACGACGATGCGCTCGCCGTCGTCGGTCAACTCCGCCGCGCGGATCTCGCCCACGGTGATGCCGCGGTAGCGCACGGGATCGCCCACGCGCAGGCCGTGGCCGTCCGGGAGCTGGACGCTGATGAGCAGGCCGCGCTCCCGCCACGCCCAGTACCCCAGCCAGGCGGCCAGCAGCAGGGCGATGAGGGGGACGAGCCACGCGAGAGAGACGCGCCGCTCGCGCTTCAACTCGGCGACGGGGAGATCGATCCCCGCCCTGCGGTGCTTCTCGTCCTTGACTTCCCCTTCCCGCCGTCCTTCTTCCGGCTCACTCATGCCTGCGACTCCCAGAGATTGTGCGGATCGAAGCAGGCGGCGGCGATGAGGTTGAGCACGACGCAGGTGGCGAAGGCCAGCGCCGCCGGTCCCGCCGTCACCTCAACCATGTCGCCCAGCTTCACCACCGCCACGAGGATCGCCACCAGCAGCACGTCGAGCATCCCCCATCGACCCGTCCACTCCACCACGCGATACGTCAGCAGGCGATGACGTCGGCGCATCATCACCCCTCCGGCCGACAGCGTCAGCAGCGCCAGCAGCTTGCCCAGCGGAAAGACGATAGAGCACAACAGCACGATGACGCCGACGATGAGATGGCCGGCGGCGAACAGCGTCGCCACCCCTTCGAGGATGCTCGCCTCGCTCGCGTGACCGAAACGCTCGACCTCGACCATGGGCAGGCCCACCGCGAACGGATACAGGATCAGCGCCGCCAGCGCGAACGCCGCGGTCCGCCCGTTGCTTCGCGCGATCAGGGACCGCTTGATGAGACTCGATCCGCAACGCGCGCACACCGCCCGCCTCCGCGGCGGAACCGGCGGAACCGACTGCACGAGCCCGCAGCAGGGGCAGGCGCGAACGGACGGCATTGCGTGCATCATCGGGCTCGCGGTCTCCTGCATCGTCGCGCAGCCTATCCCGTCCCGCCCGGCCGGGCCACCCGGTTCCTTATTGGGAGTCGCCGGACCGACCGTTCATAAACGGAAACGACCCACGGGATGCCCGCGGACCGCCTCCTCAGGGCCGGGATGAAGAGGCCTCGAGCCTCACGGGGCCGGGCCCCACGCGCCGAGGACGATGAGCAGATCGACGACGTTCACCGTCCCGTCGTTGTTCACATCGAACGGACCCAGGCCGTCGGACCACCCGCCCAGCAACGCGTTCAGATCCTCGCTGCCCACGAACCCGTCCGGCGGCTGCGCGCAATCGGGCGCATACAGCGGCTCGCCGAACGCGAAATCGCCCTCGTAATCCACGTTCGCCCAGGCGAACCCCTTCTCCTCCTGCGGATCCCAGTACACCCCCCAGTCGCCGAGCTGGTGGGACACGCCCCAGTCATCGCCCCCGATGACGATGATCCGATCCCCGATCGGGCCGTCGTGATCCGGGCTGTCGCCGGTGTTGTGCGACACCGCCAGGCCCCACGTGCCCGCGTCCTCGTCGTAGTACGTCACGTCCAGCAGGGCCGGATCGGCGCCGTCCAGATCGCTCGCGTCAAAGGGAATGAACACCTGGATTCGTGACTGACCGTCGGCCAGGCTTGTCTCGGCCCGGAGGTTCGTGCCGACGACGGTGAAACCCTCGCCCCCCGGGTGCAGGTTCTCGCCGTACTCGATGATCTGGGCGGTGGCGTCGTCCGGACCGTTCGTGTTCACCATCATCGCCCCCGCCGCGTTGACCGGGTTGTAGTCACCACCGCGGGGAATCAGCATCGTGAACTCATCGCGATCGAGGTCGTATTCGACCGCCGCGGGCGGAAGCACCTCGTACTGACCCTCGCAGGCACCCATGTCCACGATGCCGTCGATGAACCGATCGTTGCCGAGGATGTCGAACTCGATGTAGGGGGGGACGGCGTCGTTGTCGCCCGCGTTCACGCACGGCGAACCGAACCCCAGCCGCAGATCATCGGCCATCGGCTGCACGAACAGCGGATCGGCGTTGATGTTGCCCTCCCCGCTCCAGCCGCCCTGGATATCGCTGTAGCGGACCGACACGGAGCCGCCGGGCTGCTCCGGATCCTGTTCGATCTGCTCGGGGGTGTTGCCCCAGAAGATGCAGTTGTCCGCGGAAGCCTCGGCTTCCCAATTGGTCATGACCCCGCAGCCTTCGTTGTTACTGAACGAGCAGTTAATGTAATGATCGGGTGTGCAGCAGTAGACACCGCCCCCGCGCTCTGATCGGTTGCGACTGAAGACGCAATTAATGAAGGTCCGCTCCCCTGTCGATGGACCGAGAGCTCCGCCATACATGGGGGCCGAATTCACTGCGAAAATGCAGTCAATCGCGGAGAAGTAGTCACTCCCTGCCATCATGGCTCCGCCCATGAGAACGGCGCGATTGTCGAGGAACGCACAGTCCAGAACCTCGAATGAGTAACACCAATTGGCGTAGATCGCCCCGCAGGCAGCCTCGGCCTCATTCCCTACAAACAGGCAATCGACAATGGAAAGCTGAGGGGCGTCGGTGAGATCGAGTGCGCCGCCGACGCCAGCGCCGTTGCTTGAGAAGGCGCAGCCCTCGAGCGACAAGCTCCCTCCCTCCAGATGACGGATCGCCCCCCCGTGCCCCGCGGTGTTGGCTTCAAACGCGCAATTGACGATGGAGGTATCGCCTTCCCGAGCATAAAGCGCACCACCCTCACACAATGCGCCGTTGATTCTGAATGTGGAGTTTTGGATCCACAGAATACTGCTGTCCGCATACAGGCCGCCGCCGCAGGACGTCGGATTGGGGTACCACCCCACGTTCGCGTTCCCGCCGGTAACGGTGAACCCGTCCAGCCACGCCAGATTCGGAAGCTCCACCGCGCTGACCACGTGGAAGCTGTTCTCATCGTTGTTCGCGAAGTCCGGCCCGTCATCGCCGTTCAGATCGCCGCTCAGGATCGTCTCGTTGAGGACCCAGTCGCGCTCGCCCAGCTCCTCCTCCCAGCCGGCGAAGCCGCCGAAAACGGGCACGGCATCGACGAGTTCGAAGCTCGCCGCCCGGTCGCCGTTGGGCTCTGTCGGCGTGTAGACGCCCGCGGCGACCCAGATCTCGTCGTTGGCCACCGCCGCGTCCAGCGCATCCTGGAGGTCGTTGAAGGCCGTGACCCAGCTCGACCCGTCGCCCCCGTCCGGGGCGGCCGCATCCACGTAGATGACCGAGCCCGCCGCGACCGCGGCGGCCGCGATCGCCGCCGCCAGCACGCCGCACGCATATCCAATCTTCCTTCTGCCGCGCATGATGATTCTCCCGGGGAAAGAGGTGAAGAGGTGCCGCGCCCGGCCTCCAGGCCGCCGGACGGTTCAGAGATGACCCCCACGTCCGCCAATATGACGGCCCGGGACCGGCCCTGCGCGAAGACCGCAGATTTTCTTCGGTATTTTTCGATGTGTCCGGCCGAGGTCGCGCGGCGCCGCACCGGGCTCCCGGACCCGGGTGCGACGGGGGGCAGATACCGGTGACCGGAGCGACCGGGCGCCGGCGACCGCGGACGAGGGGCCGGGGGCCGGGGGCCGGGGCCGGATTCCGGGGGCCGGGGGCCGGGGCCGGTCAGAAGTCTGTTTCGAGCGTGTCCTCGTCGCCCACGATCGGCGGGGCCTTGTTCGCAGGCGTCTCCAGCAGGTCTGCGATCAGCTCCAGCCGGTTACTGACGAATTCCATCGACTCGGGCCGGTCGGCGGGATCGAGCTTCACGCAATCGAGAATCTGCCTGGACAGCAGGGGATGGATCTCCGGGTTCTTCTCGTGGGGCGGCACGGGCGGCTCGACCATCTCCGCATCGAGCGCACCGGAGAAGAGGGACGAGTCGTCCTTGGGCGGCAACGCGGTGGGGATCACCTCCCGCACGAGGACCCAGTACATCATGGCCCCGAAGTTGTAGATGTCGGTCTTGGGGGTGATGGCCTGGCGGTGGGCCTGCTCGGGGGCCATGTAGCCCGGCGTGCCCTGGATGCGTTTCTTGACCGTCCCGATGCGGCACCCCTGCCCGAGATCGATGATCTTCACCCGATCATCCTCGGTCACCAGCACGTTGCTGGGCTTCATGTCCGCGTGGACGAACCCCCGGCCGTGCATGTGCGCCAAGCCCTCGGCCACCCGCTCGAAGATCCGTACGGCCTTGACGTGGCCCTTGGGGAGGCGCTGATCGAGCGTGTCGGCGTCGATGTGCTCCATGATGAGCGAGACGGCGACGAGCCTGAACCGCTTGCGATGCTTCACCAGCCGGTGGATTCCCCTCACGCAGGGATGCTCCAGGCGGGACCCGACGGCGTACTCGTTCTCCACCTGCTCGATGAACCGGGCGTCCTTCTCCGAGTGCTTGATGACGTGCTTGAGGGCCCAGACCTGCTTGGTGCGGGGATCCTGGACGGCGTACAGCTCCGATGCGGCGCCTTCGCCGATCTTGGCCAGCACTCGGTATCCGGCTATCTCCTTGGGCTGCGCCATGGCGGATTCAGGGTTGTGGCGGTGACAAGCGGGCAGAATGAGGCCAGCGACCAGCGTCGCCGTGCCCTTCATCGGCCGAAAAACGCCAGGCGGTCAGTTCCGCCACGGTGGATGATCCCAGGTGAAGGCTCGCGGGAGTCCAGAAATGAAGCGTAAGCCTACTGCCGTGGCCGTCTCCCGGCAACGGCTAGTCCAGCAATTGCTCCTCGAAGCGGGCCACGGCGAAGAACCGGCCCGGATCGGAGACCGTCGGGGCCAGCTCCCGGTGCTGGTACACCCGGCCCCGGGGAAGACCCAGCTCACGCTGAAGGCGGCGAACGAGCGAGACGAGGCTCCGCATCTGCTTGTCCGTGAACGGCCGGCGATCGCCGTTGCCGATCAGGCAGATCCCGATCGTCCGCTCGTTGAGGTACTGCTCGTGCTCGGCGCTGCGGGCGATGTGGGCCCCCGGCTGCTGGCGGTTCCAGCGATACCCGACGTGGATGATGCCGTCCCCCAGCCCGCAGCCGTTGCCGATGAGGAAGTGATAGCCCAGCCCCTGGTAGCCGTAGCTCTGGTGGAGGCGGTGGACGGAGGGGGCGTCGCCCGCCGGCCGGCCCAGATGATGGATCACGATCCCCTCCCAGCGCTGGCGCTCCAGCGGCGCCTCGCGAGGGAGGATGGAGTCCGTCGACGTGCGGCCACCCACAGCGCCGACGCTGGCGGCGATGAGCCGCCCGCCGCTCAACCCGCCCTCGCCCAGCACGAGCAGGCCCGTCACCAGCGTCATCGACGCCAGGAAGCTCAGCCAGACGAGCCGCGTGCGCCGCGACAGACCGGCCCGGTCGACGGATTGTGCGCGCTGTTTGCTCACGGACCACCCACCTGTTGCGGTGTATAACACCTATCGGACAGGCACCGCCGAGGTCATTGAACAAAGAAAGCTTTTCCACCCCCCGCGCGCGGCGCGCGGCTATCGGACCGCCACGCGCTTTACCGCAATCGCGTCAGCCGCGCCCGCAGCGCCGGCTGCGGGTTGCCGAACACATCCGTCTCTTCCGTCGGCACGTACCGCTGGCGCATGAGGTCATAGGTCTCGAACTGCGTCCGCGGCGACTTCTCCGGGAACAGCGCCCGCTGACATCCGCCCAGCAGAAGCATCGCACAGAGCGGAATCGACAGAAGCACGGCCCGCATGCGGGTCAGTATAACGGCCGCCCTCGCAAGCGACGCACGGCCGAAGGGTCCGCATTCTCCCCGCGCCGTGCTTCTGTTGGACGGGTCCGCCCGGTACATTGGGACGCCCCCCCCGTCTGGAGGAAAGAGAAACATGAATCGCCTTGCATGCATGCTCATCGCGCTCGCTTCCCTCTCGATCGTGGCCGCGGCCGGGACCGCCTCGGCGGGTTCCGCCGACGGCCGGCCCGCCGCGATCGACGTCTCGCTGGAGGACGGATCCCTCGCCTGGCGCCTTCGCTCACCGTCGGCGCGGCCGGAGGTCCGGCGAACCGTCTCCGACGGCTCGATCCTGACCGATTGGGGCGTTCTCGTCGGCTCCCGCGGCACGATCCTGGCCCGTGTGCACGATGGCCGCGTCTCGGCTCCCCGCGGTACGGGCCGCGCCCTGGACTGCCCTTTCTGGGACGAGTTGGCGGAGATCACCCCGCCGACGAGCGGCTTCAGCGACGCCCATGCCCCCCTGCTCAAGGACTCCGCCGGCAACGTCTGGGTCATCAACACCCACATCGAGGGCGGCTACGAGCTCCAGGTCCGCCGATCCGAGGGCCACTCCGGCGACTGGCTGCCCATGGAGACCATCTCCGACACCACCAACTACGTGTCCCAGCCGCAGGGGACCATCGACGGCGAGGACAACATCACCATCGTCTTCCGCGATATCGCCGGCGGCTACCGGCTGTTCGCCATCCGCTACGAGCCCGGTTCCGGGTGGGGCGCGCTGACGCAGATCTACTCGACCGCGGCGTTCTTCCAGGCGATCGAGATCGCCGCCGATGAGGACGGCGACGTGGTGGCGATCTTCGACCCCGAGCTGGGCGCCGACCCGGCCGTGTGGAGCCTCACCCGCGACGCGGGAAACGGGCAGTGGGGGACGGCCGAGCGGGTCTCCGCGTCGGGGATGAACATCCTTCTGCCCACCGTCGCCCGGAACGAGTCGGGCTCGGCCCTGTATCTGGTCTATCTCGCGGTCAGCGGCGGTGAGATCGGGCTGTGGGGCCATCGCTGGGACGCCGACGCCAACGCATGGGAAGAAGGCCAGCTCCTCCCCGGCACGGAAGACGCGGGCTACACCGCCGCCGGACCCGTCTCCCGCTTCCCCCTCGCGGTCGGCCCCGACGGCGAGGCCAGCGTCCTCTGGCAGACCGCCGATCCCGGCCCCTACGGCGTTTACGCCAGTCGCACCGACGGCGGCGTCTGGCAGCCGGCCCACGAACTGCTTGCCCCCGGCCCCGATGACACGGACATCGAGAACTTCGCGTACATGCACGCCGGCGCGCCGGGCGATGTCATGGGCGTCATCACCCGGTACGAATCCGGCAACAACCGCGTCTGGGCCTTCCGGCACAGCGCCAATGAGGGCTGGCACGATGCGGTCAACCCCTACACGAGCGCGCTGAACATCTCGACGCGCATCCGCGCCGCGTTCTATCAGGGGGCGCGGGCCTTCGCCTCTTTTTACGGTCGGCAGGACAACCAGAACCAGCTCACGTCGATCCTCTATACCGGCATCGGCTGGCTTGACGAGCTGATCGACATCCCCGGCACGTACATCGCCTACTACCAGGATCCGATCGTCGATCGCGGCGAAGCGCTGCTCGTCTTCGAGGCCGAGAGCGGCGGAAACCAGGGCATCAAGGCGTCGTGGCTGCGCAACGTCACGGGCGACATCGACTGCGACGGCGACGTGGACAGCGCCGACCTTCTGGACCTTCTCGCCGCGTGGGGCGACTGCCCCGACCCGCCGTCGATGTGCCCGGCCGACCTCAACGGCGACGGGACCGTCAGCACCGCCGACCTGCTGGACTTGCTCGCGAACTGGGGCTGATCGCGGCGGCGGCAGCCGAAGGAACCCGCATTCGGCTCCGGCCCGTTGCCCGGGCCCCGCTCGGCGGGGCCCGTTCTTTTTTTCGGCAACCGGCTTGACGGCGGGCCGAAACAATTGCATAATTACGCAAATGAGCAAGCGATCGTCCCCCCTGCCCCGCGGCTGCCGGCGGCTGGACCGCCTCCTCGATCCTCCCTTCTTCAGGGCCCTGGGCGATCCCAACCGCCTGAGGCTCCTCACTCGCCTCGCCGGCTGCTGCGAGCCCCGCACCGTGACGGAGCTGTCCGCCTGCTGCCCCGTGAACATCTCCGTCGTCTCCCGGCACCTGGCCATCCTCCGCGAGGCGGGCATCGTGGACAGTGAACGATCGGGCAAAGAGGTGCGCTACCGCATCCGGTTCGATGTGCTCTCGCGCACGTTCCGGCAGATCGCCGACGCCATCGACGACTGCTGCCCGAGTCTTCCTAACGAAGCCGCGAAGCGAGCCGCGGATTGCTGAGTTGCCTGCACGCCACGGATGCGCTCATCGCCCGCCGGATCGAGGAATTCACAAAGCCACACTTGAACAGGACAACGATGATGAAGACGCACGAGACAACCAGAGCGCAGGTCGCCCGGGACTACGCCAAAGCCGTGAGCGCGCCCCCGGCGCCTGCGAGCACCGGGTGCTGCGGTCCGCCCGCGCCGAGCGGCGTGGCGGCGAAGCGCGCCGGGTACGAAGCGGACGCGCTCCAGTCACTGCCCGCTGATGCCGTGGTCAACTCCTTCGGCTGCGGCAATCCGGTCGCATTCGCCGATCTGCGCGAAGGGCAGGTGGTGCTCGATCTCGGCTCCGGCGCGGGGATCGACATCCTGCTCGCGGCGAAGAAAGTCGGTCAACACGGCCGGGCCATCGGCATCGACATGACAGATGAGATGATCGCCCGCGCCGAGGAAAACATCCGCGCTTCCGGACTCACGAACGTCGAGGTTCGCAAGGGCATCATCGAACAGCTTCCCGTCGAGTCCGCCTCCGTCGACTGCGTGATCTCCAACTGCGTGATCAACCTCTCGCCCGAGAAGCAACGGGTGTTTGCGGAGATCGCGCGGGTTCTCAAGCCCGGCGGGCGCATCTCGATCTCGGACATCGTCGTGCAGGACCTGCCCGAGTGGGTCGAGCATGATCCGCGCCTCTACAGCGCCTGCGTCGCCGGTGCGATCAGCGAAGAGGAGTACGTGCAGGGACTGCGCGATGCGGGGCTGACCGATGTTCAGGTCACCGGACGCCTCGTTTACGACAGCGAGCAGATCCAAGCATTCGTGACCTCGGAACCGGTCGATGACGTCGGCGATGCCTGCGCCTGCGGATGCGGCGGATCGGCCGACGCCCCGCTGGCCGAGGACATCAGCGAGGATGTGACCGGTCGGGTCTGGAGCGCCCGCATCGAGGCCCGCAAGCCTCTCGCGTGCTGCTCAATCGGTACAGCCGCCCAAAGCGCGCCACAACCTGCTCAGCGCCGATCGAGCAGGCCGGGATGAACGCCCAGCCCGAGCGAGGCGTCAAGCACCGCGCCGCGCAGCACCCGCGCTTCCGGCGTGCAGAGGAACATGATCAGGTCGGCTATCTCGCCCGGCTCGATCATCCTCGCCCCCGGAAGTTTCTCCATCAGCCGGCCCCGCTCTTCTTCTGAGAGATGATCGACGCTGCTCTGGCGGAACATCGGCGTGTCCACCGCGCCCGGGCAGACGGTGAACACATCGATCGCCTCGTGCGACAGCTCCGCGGCAAGCTGCCGACCCAGATGCGCGATGGCCGCCTTGCTCATGCCGTCGGCGAGACGAAAGCCCGGGAATTGCGTGATTCCCCCGCCGACCGAGCTGAGAAAGACGATCTTCCCGAAGCCGCGCTCGCGCATCGCCGGCAGCAGCGCCTGCGTGAGCCAGAGCGTGCCCACGGCGTTGACCTGCATCAGCGCCTGATCCTGGAGATGCGTTTCCGGCGCCTGGTGCTCGACGGTCTTCGTCCCCAGGCCGGCGTTGTTGATGAGGATCTCCACCGGGCCGGGCAGGAGTTCCAGCAGACGCTGCTGACTGTTCCAATCTCCAAGATCGAGAGGGAAGTGCTGCACGTCCCGATCGCTCAATCCGGCCGTCAGCTCGCGAGCGCTCGGCTCGCCCCGGTTGTACGTGAACCAGACGGTGTACTCGGCGTTGGCGAAGGCGCGGACGAGTCCGGCCCCGATGCCGCTCGATCCGCCGGTGATGAGGACGTTCTTCGACACTTCTCGATCCCTCTCGGCGCCGTAACACGGCGGGCTCAGCAGGTGACGTGCAGGATCGCGTTGACCTGCCCGGCCGGAAGGTCTTCGAGCATGGCGCACGCGTCCCTCGTGGGCAGGGCGACGAGTTCGACGCCGCGCCGGCCCGCCTCCTCGTGAACCTGCGGCATGATCGGCAGGCTGCCGTAGGCGCCGGTGCCGACGATCAGCCGGCGGCCTGTCCAGGGGATTGCCTCGTCGGCGGAGAGCGGCGTGTGGCCGTATTCATCGCGGTACGCCTTCGACGGCTTCTTGCCGCGCTTGCGCACCGCGCCGGCTTCGATCACCACGTCATGCTTGAAACGCTCGCCCTCGATCTCGATCTCGCCGAAGGCGACAAGCTCAGCGCGCATCATCGATCCTCCCATCGTCGCGCCGCAGGGCGCGCGGGAAGTATACCACAAGGGCGCCGTCGTCCCGGCCGCCTGACGCGATCAGCCGTCCACGCTCGTCCACCGCCTGACGTGTTCCTCCAGCGCGCGGATCGGCGTCGCATCATCGAAGATCCGATCGATGCGCTGCCGGACCTTGTCCGCCACGGCGCTGCGATGCGCCTCGTCGAGGGCCAGCCTGACGGCGATCCCGACGTAGTCATCCTTGTCCGAGGCGATCGTCTCCTCCAGCTCGAGCATTCGAAGCATGCCGCAGGCGTGCCGGCCGCGCATGAAGCGCCCGGGGAGCGTGACCACCGGCAAGCCCGCGGTGAGCGATTCGATCGTCGTGTTCCCGCCGGACCAGTCGAGGGTGTCCAGGCCCACATCGCCGGCCATGTGCAGGGCGAGGAAGTCCGTCTTCGGATCGAGCCGGGGCAGGATGCGGCAATGTCGCTCGGCGTCCAGACCCGCCTCGTCGAACGCGCGCCCGATTCGGGCGCGGAACTGCCCGGTGATTGTCCGGCTCCGCGCGGCGATGAACGCGAAGACCGCGCCCGGCACCCGGCGCGCGATGTCCACGAACAGGTGATCGTGCTGCGGCAGGTACTTGTACAGCGACTGGCAGGCGAGGTAGACGACCGCCTCGCCGGGCGCGGGAAGACCCAGCTCGATTCGCGGTTTCGGATCGGCCGGCAGCTCCGGCCGCACGTATTTCACGCCGAGATTCGGCAGGCGGACGAGCTGTTCGCTGTAATGCGCCTCTCCGCCGACCGGCTCCATCAGGTCGCTGCTGAGGAAGTAATCGATCACGGGCGAGCCGGACGTCACCGGATGCCCCCACGACACGCACTGGATCGGCGCCAGTCGCAGCGCGGCGAGGGGGGTGATCGACGCCTGCATCCCGATGTCGGTGTAGATGAGCACGTGCGGGCGATCGGACGCGATCCGTTTCGCCATCGCCTCGATGTCGCGCGCGTTCTCGTACCATTCGTCGGCGGCCTCGCGGAAGTGTTCGGTGAAGTCGTCGTGCGCCGCGCCGGTGTGATAGCAATAGTACTTGAACGCCTCGTGATCGCCCTCGCGGATGAAGTTCAGCGCCATGCGGGTGGCGGCGTGATAGCGGAAGTGCGCGGAGACGAAGCCGACGCGGATTCGACCGTCCTTGCCCGGCTTGTGCACGGGCCGGTCGCGCGTCCATTTGGGGTACTTCGCGGCGGCGATGCGGTGCACGAACTCTCCGTACTGCCGCTGGAGCTCCCGGTCATCACGGGCCTGGTAGGCGAGAAGGAAGTTGGTCATCGCCCCCGCCGCCGCGAACGCCGCGGACGCGGTCTCGTCCGTGATCGGCGTCTCTGCGACGAGTCTTTCCAGCCCCTCGCGGAACCGGGCGCGCCACGCGTCGATCTCCTCCTCCCGCTCGTAGAGCACGGGCAGCGCCAGCCGCTGATGCCAGCGCGCCTCCAGCAGGTTCGGATCGAGCTCGCACGCCTCGCGATACTGATCGATCGCCTCTTCGGTGCGGTTCATGTCCAGCAGTGTATTGCCGAGGTTGAGCGCGAAGAGGGCGACCTTGGGGGCGAGCTCCCGCGCCCGCCGGAAACACTCGACAGCCCGCTCGTGATCCTCCCTTGCCCGATGCGCGCTGCCGAGATTGTTCTGCGCGATGGCGTAATCGGGCTGGAGATCGAGCGCATCGGTGAATCGTTCGATCGCCTCGTCGAGCTCGCCGCGCTGCTGGAGGATGTTGCCGAGGTTGTTGTGCGCTTCGGCGACGGCGGGATCGATCTCGAGCGCCTTCCGGTAGCATGACTCGGCCTCGTCGAGCTCGCCGAGCCGGCGCTGCGCGTTCCCGAGATTGACGAGCGAGGAGACGTTGTCCGGGCGCAGCCGAACGGCTTCGCGGTAGCTTCGGACCGCATCGGCGAGCTTCCCGTCGCGCTCGAGGGCGATGCCGAGGTTGTTGTGCGCATCGGGGAATTCGTGGTGCAGTCGAATGGCGCGGCGGTAACGTGCCGCGGCCTGGTCGTAGGCGCCCCGCTCGAGATGCGCGTTGGCCAAGGCGTACAGGTACACCGGCTGCCGGGCGTCGAGGGTGATCGCCTTTTCCAGATACTCGATCGCCGGCTCGAAGCGCCGCTGCTGCGAATGAAGCACCCCGAGAAAGTACCAGGTCTCCGCGCGCTGCGGATCCGCCTCCAGCGCCTGGCGGAACAACTGCTCGGCGGCGTGGAGGTTGCCCGCCTGATGATGACGCTTGGCCTCGATGATCGTCTGGCTCGGATCGGGCATCGGTCTGGCGTGGCGGATCGACCCGGCGGCGGAAGACGCGCCGGCTACAGCACCTCCGCGGCAAGGCTGGCGAGCTGGCTCCGCTCGCTCTTGGCGAGCGTGATGTGCCCCACCAGCGCCTGCCCCTTCAGCCGCTCGACGAGATAGCTCAGCCCGTTGGAAGAGCTGTCCAGGTAGGGGTTGTCGATCTGGTTGATGTCGCCGGTGAGCACGATCTTCGTCCCTTCCCCCACGCGGGAGACGATCGTCTTCACCTCGTGCGGCGTGAGATTCTGCACTTCATCGACGACGAAGAACTGATGCGGGATCGATCGCCCGCGGATGTACGTCAGCGGCTCGAGCACGAGCTTGTCGGAATCGATGAGTTCGTTGATGCGCTGCTCGGTGGTGCGGCTGTCGGCCTGGTTGAGATGCGTGCCCCTCGTGGAGAGGAGGTAGGCGAGGTTGTCGAAGATGGGCTGCATCCACATCGCGAGCTTGGTGTCCTTGTCCCCGGGCAGGAAACCGATATCGCGGCCCAGGGGCATGATGGGCCGGGCCGCGAGCAGCGTGTCGTAGCGCTCCTCCTTGAAGACCTTGTGCATGCCCGCGGCGAGGGCGAGGAGCGTCTTGCCCGTCCCCGCCGAACCCAGCAGCGTCACCAGCTTCACCTCGTCGTCCAGCAGCAGATCGAAGGCCATCGTCTGCTCGACGTTGCGGCCCATCACCCCGAAGACCGGCCGGCGGGGCTTGGTGATCGGAATCAGGTGCTCGGTGTTCGCCAGCCGGCGCGCCAGCCCGCTGTGGGAGGAATCCTCGTGGCTGCGGAGCAGAAGAAACTGGTTGGCGAGAATCTCCAGCCGGAACGGCTCGGCCTCCTCGGGCTCGATCAGCAGGTGGGGCTCGAGCCGCTCGAGGTGGACCTGCCGCTCGTTGTAGAGCTCGTTGATGAGCTCGTCGGGGACGTTGAGTTCGGCGTAGCCGGTATAGAGCCAGTCCGCGTCGACCTTCTGGGCCTCGAAATCCTCGACGTAAATGCCCAGGGCATCGGCCTTGACGCGGGCGTTGATGTCCTTGGAGATGAACACGGTGGGTTCGCCCGCCTTCACCAGCGAATGCGCCACCGCGAGGATGCGGTTGTCCACCGAGCCCAGGTCGAGGGTGAAGGGAATCTCCTGGTCGCAGCGATCGACGCGAAGGGTTCCGCCGCGATCGTTGACGGGAACGCCGTCGAACAGCCGCCCGCTACGGCGGAGGCGGTCGATCTGCCGGATCACCTGCCGGGCGTTGCGGCCGGTGTCATCGTTGTTCTTCTTGAAGTGATCCAGCTCCTCGATGACCGAGAGGGGAATGACGACCTCGTTGTCATCGAACATGTAGATCGCGTTGGGATTGTGCAGCAGGACGTTGGTATCGAGCAGGAAGTGCTTCTGGACCCGCTTCTTGCCCGTCGCCGGCCGGCTGTTCGCGTCGGCCTGGGCGTCGGGAGCGGGCGCGGAGCGCTCATCGGTTCGCGACACAACTCACCTCCAGGGAGGCGGGCGGCCGCCGGGCCGGCCCGCGGTTGGGCCTACATCATAGCGGCCGCGTTCATCGGGCCGGCCTCACCGCGCCGCCGCCCTCGATCGGCGATACGCTCTGG
>JAXHTH010000058.1:0-18545 GCA_034211115.1 Planctomycetota bacterium
CATGGACCAGGGTGGCCATGTGAATCAGCTCGACGACCGCGGCGACGGTGCGGTGCTTCTCGTTGAGGGCCGCGCCGTCGCACGGCTCGCCCGCCGCGGTGAGGCCGGAGAGCAGCACCAGCGTCGGCCGCAGCATCTTCCCCCGATACTGCTCGATGTGCATGCAGAGCCCATTGACGGCCGACAGCTCGCTGGCCAACTGCCGCTCGAAGATGACCGTCACCTCGCGGAGCTCGCGCTCGAGGAGATCGGCAACGGGCCGATTGATGGCTCTCAGATCGAGCATCGCGGCCATTGTAGGCCCGGCGTTGGCGGCGCCCCGAGGCGCGCGGTTCGGACCATGCGGCGGCCGGGTGATCTTCTCCAGGCACCGGCCTTGCCGAATGTCTCGCGGCGGGTTCCCCAGGCAGCCTCCGGGGCGGATGGAGCGAGCCATAAAGGCCTGAAAGAAAGAGCTTTGTGCGCGCAATCGCCCGTCGGTGAGGCCGCCTTCGCCGAACGCCGGGCCGGCCGATCCCGACCGTCACGGGAGCGGCCGGACGCGGGCGGGACGAAATCAGCCCGCCGGCTGAATCGACTTCGCCCTGCGAC
This sequence comes from Planctomycetota bacterium, assembly GCA_034211115.1. Lineage (GTDB taxonomy): Bacteria > Planctomycetota > Phycisphaerae > Phycisphaerales > SM1A02 > JAXHTH01. The sequence continues at coordinate 592 of JAXHTH010000058.1, forward strand.
GCTATAACTCACTCGGGATGCGCCACTTCTGATGAACACGGAGCGCTCGATGCATCGACCTGTACTGATTCTGATCGTGCTGGCGGGTCTCGCCCTCCGCGCTGCGGGGCAGCAGGTGGAGGTGGAGGAATACGTGCTCGAAAACGGGATGACGTTCCTGCTCCTTCCCCGCGAGCAGGAGCCCAACAGCATCTCCTGCGGCTGGATCGCGAAGGTCGGTTCGGTCAACGAGCACCTCGGCATCACCGGCCTCAGCCATTTCTTCGAGCACATGTTGTTCAAGGGGACGACGACGATCGGCACCCGCGACGCGGAAGCCGATGCCGAGTTCGTCGCCCGGCAGAACGCCCTCAACAATCGGCTCAACCGGCTCGTCTGGGAGGGCCAGTATCAGCGCTACTTCCGCGGCGAGATCGACGATCCGTGGGATCCCGCCCACGACACGGACGAGATGCGGGCTCTTCGCGCCGAGCTCCGCCGGCTGAGAGAAGCGCACGGCGAGACGATCGTGCGCAACGAGTTCAGCCGGATCTACACGGAAGCCGGCGCGACCGGGCTGAATGCGGCCACTTCCCACGACTGGACGATCTTCTTCGTCACCGTCCCGAGCAACAAGATCGAGCTGTGGGCGTGGATGGAATCGGATCGGCTCGATGATCCGGTCTTCCGGGAGTTCTATGCCGAGCGGGAGGTTGTCCACGAGGAGCGGCGGATGATCCTCGAATCCTCGCCCACCGGCGCGCTGGACGAGCAGTTCGATGCCATGTTCTGGCGGACTTCCTCCTACGCGTGGCCGGTGATCGGTCTGCCCAGCGACATTCGCAGTTACACCCGCGCGCAGTTCGACGCGTATTTCGACGTCTACTACCGGCCAGGCAATCTCGTCGGCGTCCTCGTGGGCGATTTCGATCCGGAGACGGTGAAGCCGCTCCTGCGGGAGTATTTCGGCCGGCTGGAGCGCGGCGGGCAGGCTCCGCCGCCGATCGTCACCCTCCAGTCGCCGCAGGTCGCCGAGATGCGCCTCAATGGAGAGTGCGATTGCCAGCCGCAGATCGAGGTGCGGTATCACACCGTCCCCTTCGACCATCGCGACAGCTTCGCGCTGGAGATCATGGCCGAGCTCCTCAACGGCCGAACCGGCCGGCTCTACCGGGCGATGGTCGAAGGATCGAAGATTGCTTCGTCAGTCGCGGCGGGGCAGGACAGTCGCAAATACGCCGGCGCCTTCGCCTTCACCGGCGCGGTGAAGGGCGACGCCGCGCCGGAGGATCTCGAGCGGGCCTGGTATGCCCAACTCCAGCGACTCCGCGACGGGACCATCCCGGAGGATGAGCTTCAGAAGGTCAAGAACCGGATCACGGCGGAAACCGCCCGGCGGCTCCAGCGCAACGACCGGTTGTACTTCGAGCTGGCCATCTACGAAGCGCTGGATGGCTGGGAGTACATCAACGAGGCGCCGACGAAGCTGATGGCCGTCACCGCCGCGGACGTCCGGCGGGTGGCGAAGACGTATTTCGACAAGTCCAACCGATGCGTGGCGATCTACACCCGCCGTCCGGGCGGCGCGACGCCGGAGAAGGACCCGCTGGCGGACCTGCCCCCGGTGGTGCGCCGCCGGTTCGAGCAGACGCTTCAGCGTCTCCTGGATGGCGGCCCCCGCGAATTGCGCCGGGCCATTGCCGGCCTGGAGGACGCGGCCGCGAACGCGCCGAACGAGGTCAAACCGGCCATGGAATACATGCTCGATCGTCTTCGCGAGCGGCTCGCGGAACTCGAGGCGGAAGGTGATGAGCCGTGACCGCGCCGGGAAGCGATGATGGATGACGTGATGATTCGCTCGATTCGACGGCTTGCCGCCCTGTGTCTCGGGACAATGCTCTTCGGCGCCGCCGCGGGCGCCGACATCGTCTCCCATCCGGATGAACTCGTCTTCGCGCCGCTTGAGTTCACGCCGCCCGAGGCTTTGGACTACCGATCTGAACTGCCGGGCGGGGTGGCGGTGTACCTGGCCCCGAGCCATGAACTGCCGCTGATCGACGTGACGTTCACCTTCCGGGGCGGGCGGTACCTGGAGCCGCCCGCCCGGCCCGGGCTGGGCGAGGCGCTGGGGCGGATGATCCGCCGGGGGGGCACGACGACCGTCTCCGCGGCCGATCTCGATGAGCGGTTCGACTTCCTCGCCGCGGAGATTCGGTCATTCGTCGGTCGAGAGCAGTCCCGCGCGTCGATGAATTGCCTCAGCCGCAACTTCGATGACGCGTTCGACCTCTTCCTCGACATGGTGCGTCACCCCGGTTTCGATGCCGATCGCCTGCGCGTCTACCAGGGTGAGGCCATCGAAGAGATGAAGCAGCGCAACGATCGCCCGATGACGGTGGCGGTGCTCCATCTCCGCGAGCTGGTGTACGGCACCGAGCACTACGCCGGCCGGCATCCCACGCAAGCCTCGGTCGAGTCCATCACGCCGGAGGATCTGGCTGCCCTGCATCGGCGGATCTTTCACCCGGGCAACCTGATCGTGAGCGTTTCCGGCGATTTCGACAAGGAGGAGATGCTCGCCCGGCTGGCGGCGGCGCTGGAGGACTGGCCGGCGGGCGAGCCGGTCGACGATCCGCCCGCGCCGACGAAAACGATCCGGTCCCGCCTCTACCACGCCGAGGCCGCCCGGGAGGATCTGCCGCAGGGGACGATGGTCATGGTCTGCCGCACCGTGCCCCGCGACCATCCGGACATGATGCCGCTTCAGATCATGGAGTACATCCTCGGCGGCGGGGGATTCTCCAGCCGGATCACGAACCGCGTGCGAACGCAGGAAGGGCTCGCCTACGCCGCAGGCTCGTTCCTCCAGCCTCAGGTGCATTACCCGGGTCTGCTCGGCGTGTATTTCGTGACGAAGAACGAGACCGTGGCCCTGGCGACGAGGCTCGTCTTCGAGGAGATCGACCGGATCCGCACCGAGCCGGTCAGCGCCGAGGAGCTTGCCCTGGCCCGCAGCGCCTTCATCGAGCGGCTCCCGCGGCGATTCGCCTCTCCAGCGCGGATGCTGGAGATCTTCGTCAACGACGAGCTGACGGGGCGCGACGAGGTGTACTGGCAGGCGTACGAGGACCGCGTTCGGTCCGTCACCGCCGCCGACGTGCGGCGCATCGCCCGCAGATACCTCGATCCGGAGGGGATGGTGGCCGTCGTCGTCGGCCCCTGGGCCGGGATCGAGGCGGGCGATCTCGAGGGCCGGGCGCGCATGAGCGGTTTCTTCGGCGGGGAGGTGACGCATCTGCCCCCGCGCGACCCGCTCACGCTCGAGCCGATCGAGGAGGAATAGCCGGCCGACGGCAGGGTGGATCGGCGGCGTGCGGTCCTTTCCCGCCAGCTCCTGCGCCGGCGCGGGTCCGGTCGTTTTCCACCGTCCTGTCGCCCCCGCCATCTCTCGCTACACTACGCCGCCATGGCCAAGAAGAAGAAATCGAAGAAGACCAGGAAACACTGGCGGACCGCCGGGAGCAGCGACCGGCACGAGTTGTACGAGCTGTCCGTGCAGGAGCCTTCATCCGAGGTTGACCTGATCGACCAGGTCTGGAAGGAGCAGCACACGCGCAAGTGTCAGACCATCCGGGAGGACTTCTGCGGCACCGCCGCGGTGTGCGGCGAATGGGTGAAGCGCCGCAGGAAGAACGCCGCCATCGGCGTCGATTTCGACGCCGAGGTGCTCGACTGGGGTCGGAAGCGCATGCAGAAGCGGCTGAATGGCGAGCAGCGCGGACGCGTTCAGCTCATCTGCAACGACGTGCTCTCCGTCGAGACCGAGCCCGTGGACAGCGTCCTCGCCATGAACTTCAGCTATTACATCTTCCAGACGCGTGACGAGCTGCGCCGCTATTTCCAGCGGGCCCGGGACGCGCTCGTCGACGATGGAATGATGCTCATCGACGCCTACGGCGGCAGCGACTCCTTCGTCGAGATGGAGGAGGAGCGCGACATGGACGGCTTCACCTATATCTGGGATCAGGATTCTTACGATCCCATCACCGGCATCGCCGTCAACTACATCCACTTCGCGTTCCCCGACGACACCGAGATGCGCAAGGCGTTCACCTACAAATGGCGGGTGTGGACGCTGCCGGAAATCCGCGAGCTGCTTACCGAGGCCGGCTTCCGCAAGGTCGTCGTCTACTGGGAGGGCACGGATGAGGAGACGGAGGAGGGCAACGGCGAGTGGAGCGTCGCCACCTGTGGGGAGGCCTGCCCGAGCTGGGTGGCCTACCTCGTCGCGAAGAAATGACCGTATTCACCGCGGCGGCCTTCGCCATGCCCGCCGCCGCCTGTTGTGCTCGATGAACGACCGCACCGGCTGCCGCGGATCCGGCGTCGGCGTATCCTGGGCGATTCATGAGCAATGCCGTCGGAAACAGGGTCGGTCCGCCGGAGATTGTCGTGATGGTGGAGGAAGGGGACGCGGCGCTGCACCGGCGCGCCGAACGTCTCGCCGATGAACTGTCGCTGCCGCTGCACGGGCACGATGATGTCGCGGGCGATGTCTTGCTCCTGACGGTCACCGCCGACGGCCTGGAGCTGCGCGATGGAGCTTCACCGCGAACGAAAGGTGCACGCGCGGACTTCACCTCGATCGATCTGCGGACGGGGGCGGGCAACCTCTCGCGTCGCCAGCCGCTGGCCCGCGCCGTCGGGCGGGCGGCGAAGCGCGTCCTCGACGCCACCGCGGGGCTGGGTCACGATGCGGCGCTGCTGGCGCTGATGGGATACGACGTCACCGCCGTCGAGCGGTCGCCGATCGTCGGCGCCCTCCTCCGGGATGGTCTGGAGCGGGCGATGACCGATGAGCGATACCGCGCAGCGATCGGCGGGCGGTTGCGCGTCATCGTCGGCGATGCGCGCGACGTGCTGCGCACGATGGACGAGCGACCCGATGCGCTCTATGTCGATCCCATGTTCCCGCCCAAGCGGAAGGCCTCGGCGCTGGCGAAGAAGAGCATCCGCCTCCTTCGGCGGCTCGTCGGCGACGATCCTGACGCGGCCGAACTCGTCGATGCGGCCCTCGACCGGTCCGTGCCGCGGGTGGTGGTGAAGCGCCCGACGCACGCCCCGCCGCTCAGGCCCGATCCGGTCGTTTCCTTCCCCGGCAAGCTCGTGCGGTACGATGTCTACGCCCCCGGCTCCGCCGACGGGTCGTGAACGCGGGTGCGGACTGCTCGGCGGTCCGTGCCGGCGGTCTCGCGAAAGCGTGCGATGGAGGAGGTTCGTCAATGAAGTTGATTCGAGGTTTGCTCGCGATTCTCGCCCTGCTGGTGCTCGCCGCCGGCGGCTGGGCTCGGGCGCGCGAGGATCCGCCGCGATCCGCGCCGCTGAACGTCATCCTCATTCTCGTCGACGATCTGGGCTGGACCGATCTCGGGTGCTGTGGGAGTACATACTACGAGACGCCGAGTATCGATCGGCTGGCGTCGCAGGGCATGCGCTTCACGAATGCCTACGCCGCGTGCGCGGTCTGCTCGCCGACGCGGGCGGCGGTGATGACCGGCCGCTACCCGGCGCGGCTGGGTGTGACCGATTGGATCCGCGCTCGTTTCCAGGGAAGTACGGTCCCCCCGGACGGGAAGAACCCCACCGACTACGTCGGCGGCCGCAACCGCAGGCTGCTGTGCCCGCCCAACGCGCTGTGGATGGAATCGGAAGAGGTCACCATCGCGGAGCTCCTCAACGACGCCGACTACACGACCTGCCACATCGGCAAATGGCATCTGGGGTTCGATGACTGGTATCCCGATCGGCAGGGGTTCGATGTGAACATCGGCGGCTGCGACATGGGCCATCCGCCGAGCTACTTCGACCCGTACGCCAATCCGCGCCACGGCGGCATCCCCACGCTTGCGCCGCGCAGGGAGGGGGAATACCTCACCGATCGGGAGGCGGACGAGGCGGTGCGCTTCGTTCGCGCGCAGGCCGATGGTCCGTTCTTCCTCTACTGGGCGCCGTACGCCGTGCACACGCCGCTCCAGGCGAAGGCAGAACTCATCGCAAAGTACGAGGCGAAGGAGCCGACGCAGCACAAGAACGCGAAGTACGCGGCGATGATCGAGAGCGTCGATGACGGCGTGGGCCGCATCATGCGCACGCTGGATGAACGAGGCCTGACCGGCAAGACGCTGGTCATCTTCTCATCCGACAACGGCGGCCTGCTCGGCCCCACGAACAACGCACCGCTCCGATCGGGAAAGGGATACCCGTACGAAGGCGGCATCCGCGTCCCGCTCATCGTGCGCTGGCCGGGAAACACGCCGGCGGGTTCGACGTGCGATGAGCCGGTCTCGAGCGTCGATTTCCTGCCGACGATCTGCGAGGCGGCCGGCCTGTCGCCCCCCGAGGATCGAGCGATTGACGGCGTGAGTCTGGTGTCGCTGCTGCGGGGCGGCGCATCGCCGGATCGCGAGGCCATCTTCTGGCATTTCCCGCACTATCGCGGGCGAAACGTCGTGCCCTACAGCATCATCCGCGCCGACGACTGGAAGCTCATCCGGCGATACGAGGGCAAAACGCACGAACTTTTCAATCTCCGCCGGGACCTGAGCGAGCGTAATGATCGCTCCGCGCAGAAACCGGAGACGGTCGAAGCACTGAGCGCAAAGCTGGACGCATGGCTCGAGTCGGTCGGCGCCAGACTCCCGAGACCGAACCCGGCCTGGGAAAGCGAAGATGACGGGCGCGCGACGGGCGAATGAAGTCTGTCGCCGAACGGCCGCGGCGGAGAGGCGATCGCCGCAGGCGCCGGGCGGTTTCCGAGCAGGAGGAGGCGGTTGATGATCTGCCTGGCCGCGAGCACCATTCTCATCGCCGTCCTGTCGGCGGAGCCGGCATCGCCGGACGCCATCGCTCCGCCTGCCTTGTGGTACGAGGCGCCCGCGCGTCAATGGGTGGAGGCCCTGCCCGTCGGCAACGGCCGGCTGGGGGCGATGGTCTTCGGAGGCGTGGACGAGCCGCGGATCCAGCTCAACGAGGACACGCTCTGGGCGGGTCCGCCCGTGCCGGAGAATCCGGACGATCTCGCCGACGATCTGGCCGAGGCGCGCCGGCTCTTCTTCGCCGGCAGGCTCGAGGAAGGTGAGCGCCTCGTGCAGGAACGCATCATGGCGCCGCGCATCTCGCCGCGCAGCTACCAGACGCTCGGCGATCTCCGCCTGCGCATGATCCACGGCGGCAGGCCGCGTGTCGAGCCGGTGGTCATCACGCGTTGGCGGCGCGGTCCCGCGGCCAAGCGGTGCGATGAGTCGCAGTTGATGCCGGAGTTCGATGACCGCCGCTGGTCGCTCGTGAGGGATGACGCGGGCCTGGCCGTACCCGAGAACAGCGGCGTTGTCTTTCGCAGCGCGTTCACGGTGAGTGAGAAACAACTGGACGGCGGGCTGGATCAACTCGAGCTCAGCCCGATCGATGATGCCTCCGTGATCTGCCTGAACGGGCAACGGGTGGGAGAGACGGCACAGTGGAATCAGCCGCATCAGTTCCCGGTGGCCGATGTGCTGCGGCCGGGGGTGAACACGCTTGCCATCGCCGTTCGCAACATCGGAGGTCCGGGACATCTGGCCGAGACGGTGCGCCTGACCGTCGGGAATGTACCGGATGTCTATCGGAGGGCGCTCGATCTCGACACGGCCATCGCGACGACCGAGTACGTGATCGACGGCGTCCTTTACCGCCGGGAGGTGTTTGTCAGCCCCGTGGATGACGTGCTGGTGGCGCGGATGAGCGCGGATCGCCCCGGCCTGATTTCGTGCGACATTGAACTCGATCGTCCGGTCGATTCGAAGACGAATGTCATAGGTGACCGTCGCCTCGTGATGCGCGGCCGGGCGACGCACGACGGACTGCACCCCGGCGTGCGGTACCATGCCATTCTTGATGTCATCAACGATGGAGGGGATCTCAGCGGCGGCGATCGCGGCCTGGAAGTGCGCCGCGCCGACGCCGTCACGCTGTATCTGGCGGCGGCGACCGATTACAACTTCGCCGATCCGGCGAGGCCGCTCGGGGAGGATCGTCTCCGGCGATGCACGTCGACCCTGGCCCGGGCCGAAGCGAAACCGTTCGAGCGGTTGAAACGAGAGCATGTTGCGGAGCATCGGCGCCTCTTCCGGCGCGTGAGCCTCGATCTCGGTGAGAACCCGCACCCCGAGCTGCCGACCGACGCCCGGCTTGAGCGCATCATCGGAGGCGCGACCGATCCGGATCTCGAAGCGCTCTATTTCCAGTACGGCCGCTACCTGCTCATCTGCTCATCACGGCCGGGAACGATGCCTGCGAACCTCCAGGGGATCTGGAACGAGCACATCGCCGCGCCCTGGAACGCCGATTACCACCTGAACATCAACCTGCAGATGAGCTACTGGCCCGCGGAGGTGACGAATCTCTCCGAGTGCCACCGGCCGCTGTTCGACCTGATGGAAGGGCTGGTTCCCGACGGGCGCGAGCTGGCCCGGCGTCTCGGCTGCCGCGGCCTCGCGTTCGGGCATGTCACCGATGCGTGGCTGTGGAGCGCCGTGCAGGGACGCGCCGTCTGGGGGATGTGGCCCATGGGCGCGGGCTGGCTTTCAGCGCACATGATGGAGCATTACCGATTCACCGGAGATGATCGCTTCCTGCGGGATCGCGCCTACCCGTTCCTCCGCGAGGCGGCGCTGTTCTACCTCGACTGGATCGTGGAGGATCCGGAGACCGGCCTGCTGGTGTCCGGTCCCACCACCTCGCCCGAAAACTCGTACGTGTATGACGGCGCGCGACTCAGCCTGTCCATGGGCACCTCGATGGATCAGCAGATCATCCGGGAGACGTTCCTGAACACGATCGAGGCGGCGGAGCGGCTCGGGATCGAGGATGCATTCGTCACGCAGGTCCGGCGTCATCTTCCGCGCCTGCTCAGGCCGGGCATCGGCCGCGACGGCCGGCTCATGGAATGGGCGCGCGAATACAACGAGGCGGAGCCGGGCCATCGGCACGTCTCGCATCTCTACGGCCTGCATCCGGGATCGCGGATCTCCCCCGCCCGCACACCCGAACGCGCCGCCGCGGCGCGGAAGACGCTCGAAACCCGCCTCGCGCACGGCGGCGGGCATACCGGCTGGTCCAGGGCCTGGATGATCAACTTCGGCGCGCGGTTCGGCGACGCCGAGTTCGCGCACGAACATCTGCGCCTGCTCATGGCCCGCTCGACGCATCCCAACCTCCTGGACAACCATCCCCCGTTCCAGATCGACGGGAACTTCGGCGGCTGCGCGGGGATCGCCGAGATGCTGCTTCAAAGCCACGCCGGCGTGTTGCATCTCCTGCCGGCCCTGCCCGCCGCCTGGCCGGAGGGGCGCGTTCGCGGCCTGTGCGCGCGGGGCGGGTTTGTCGTCGATATCGAGTGGTCGGATGGCGCGCTGACGGAAGCATCGATTCGATCGAAGCTGGGCAGACCGTGCGCGGTCCGCTACGGTGATGCCCTTGTCGAGCTTGAAACGGAACGCGACGCGACCTGCAAGGTCACGCGCGCCCGGTTTGGCCAATGAGCGAAAGGTCGGCGGCTTCCCGAAACGGAGTACGGCTCATGTGCAGATGCCCGGTCGCTCTCGTGATGGCCGTGATTCTCCTGCCGCTCACAGGGGGCGCCGCATCGCGGCAGAACGAAGAAGCCGAATCGGCCGTCGCGCGATTGCCGAGGCCGACGCCCGAACAGGCGGCGTGGCACGATCTCGAGCTGGGGATGTTCATTTACTTCGCGCCCAACACATGGCAGGATCGCGAGTACGATGATCTCTCCACCCCGCTCCGGGAGATCAATCCGGAAAGGCTCGACACGGATAAGTGGGTGGACGTCGCCGAGTCGATGGGCGCGAAGTACATCATCTTCGTCGCCAAGCACGTCGGCGGCTTCTGCTGGTGGCAGACCGACACGACGGGGTACAGCGTCCGGAACATCCCGTGGAAGAATGGAGAAGGTGATGTGCTGGCGGATCTCGCGGCCTCGTGCCGGAAACGCGGCATGAAACTCGGCGTATACCTCTCGCCCGCCGATCGCACGCACGGCGTGGGTGTGGGCGGTCGCGCCGACGATCCCGGCCGGCAGAAGGCGTACGAGAGCCTCTTCCGCCGGCAACTGACGGAGATCCTGAGCCGTTATGGCGAGATGATGGAAGTGTGGTTCGACGGGAGCCTCGTGTTCGGTGTCGGCGACATCCTCGCCGAGCACGCCCCCAACGCCGTGGTGTTCCAGGGGCCGCAGGCGAGTATCCGCTGGGTCGGGAACGAAGCCGGCGTCGCGCCCTATCCCGCCTGGAACGGCGCGCGGTTCGATCCGGAAACGTGGGGCAAACTGACCGCCGCCGAAGATGATCCGGACGGTGATCGCTGGCTTCCGAACGAGTGTGATGCGCGCATCCGCAATACCTGGTTCTGGCGGACGGACAATGCCCGGACGCTCAGGAGCGTGGATGAACTGATGGGGATGTATGAGCGGTCGGTCGGCCGCGGCGCGGTGCTGCTGCTGAACCATGCGCCCGATCGCACGGGGCGGATCCCCGCGGCGGATGCTGCGCGCGCCGCCGAGTTCGGCCGGGAGATCAGACGCCGCTACGGTGTTCCTGTCATCGACACGGCGGGTCGGGGCGCTGCGGTCGAAATGATCCTGTCCGCTCCGCGCGAAGTTGACGCCATCATCTCGATGGAGGACATCACGTTCGGGGAGCGGGTACGCGCCTACGTGATCGAGGGACACGTGGACGGCCGATGGAAGGAGCTGGCCCGCGGTTCGGCCATCGGGCACAAGAGAATCGATCGCTTTCCGCCATCGACGGTGTCGGCGGTGCGGCTGCGCGTGACGGAAAGCGTCGGGGAACCGATCATCCGGTGCTTCGCGGCGTTTGATACGTCCCGGCCATGATCGTGACCGGCCGCAGGAGTGGGACGTGATCGGCGCCACCCGGCCGGATACCGGCGGAAACGTCGGATCGGCGGGTGTCGCGAAGTGGAGCGTACCGGGCTCGAACCGGTAACCTCTGCCTTGCAAAAGCAGCGCTCTCCCAATTGAGCTAACGCCCCGATCGATCAGGGGGAGACAGTATACGCCCCCGGCGCTGGCCGGGCCGGGCTGGTCAGCGTTGCGGCGCGAGGAGATCGATTCGCTGCGGCTCGACGAGGTTCAACCTCAGTCCCTCGTCGTAGGTCTTCCTGCCCACGATCCCCGCGAGCTGGCCGAGCATCTCCGTCAGTTTGAATTCCTCGTTCGGGCGCAGGTAGGCGATGGTGCGGCCGGTCGAGGCGTCCTGGATGCGGTACAACTGGGGCTGTCTGTCGCCGTCGTAGACGGTGGAGGCGACAAGCCGTCCCACCGCGGCGTAGTCGGCGCTGGCCTCCAGGGCGCGCCGGATGGCTTCCGCCTCCTCGGCGCTGAGCTCGAGTCGTTTCCGGAGGCGGCCCAGCTCGGCGCGCCGCTGCTGAAGATCGGCCCAGAGTTCCAACTGCTCGGCCCGGGCGGAGGCGTAGCGAACGATGCGCCGGCTCTCAGGATGTTCGTCGGCCAGCTTGAGGTAAAGATCACGCAACGGCAGGACTTCCGCCGTTTCGATCGGCTCGTCCAGAAGCTGCCTGTACACCGCCTCGAGGTCTTCCAGCTTCTCCTGCGCCGCGGTCGGCGACAGCGTCGGCGCGGCGGGGGGCCTGGACGCATCGGGCGCCGCGCCTTCGTCGGCGTCCGCGACCGCAGGTTCGTCCGGCTCCGGCGGCGTCTCTTCCGCGACCGGCGTCGGCGTTCGCTCGCCAGCAGGGCCGGTCGGTTCTTCATCCTTCGGCTGCTCGACGACGGGCGGGATCTCCTGCTCCTCGCGCGCCAGGACCGGTTCGGCTTCATCCCCGGTCGCGCCGCCGGCGGTCTTCGTCTCCTTCGTTTCCGTCTGCGGTTGCGTCAGCGCTCTGTTCCAGGCGGCGACCTGGTCGCGCCCGGCCTTCGCCACGAACGACGTGCTGATCCATCCCTCCGCCTGCTCCGGCAGATGAACCCTGTAGACGAGCTGCCGCTCGGTTTCGGACGCTTCGAGGACGGTCAGCTCGGTATCCGGTTCGAGGATGAGCAGGGCCTTCCAACTGTTGCGCGGATCGTAGTTCGTATTGAGGTTGGGGGCGACAAGATCGATGGACCCGAGGGTGCGGGCCTTCTTCCCGTCGGCCTCGAGCCGGAATCGCCCGGATTCCGTCTTGGGAATGCAGACGTAGCCGAAGAAGTCGCGAAAGGCGGGCCCGATGAGACGGACGCGGGCCCAGTTGAACTTCTCGCCGACGACCTCGATCAGGTCGCCTTCCTCGAGCTTGCCGAAGGGGTAGTAGGATTCGGCGGCCCCGCACCGGACGGGCACCTCGTCGGTGGTGATCACCGCCACGTAGGATTCGTCGGCCGGCGTCTGCGGCCAGGCCGGACGCGTCAGGGCGGCGACCGCGAGGAACACGAGGCAGAACGTGGCGATGCGCGAAACGCGCCGGGTACGGCTCGACATGGCTGAACCTCCCGATCCGGGGATAGAAACTCTTCGTCAGGCTATCGGCTCCACTCGCCGCGGGCAACCGGGCCGGCGGGCGCGTGTGGACAGCTTCCGGCCGATCGCGTCCGCGGGTGGCGGGGGGAATCCTGCGACCCCCTTGGCGGGATTCGGCGGCGGTGCTACCCTTCAACGCCATGCGTGGACAACTTGTCGCTTACCGATGCGTGCTGATGTTGGCGGCGATCGCGGGAACCGGTCTGCTGCTGCTGGAGGCCGGGTGCCAGTCTCCGCTGGGCTCGTCGACCGATGAGCCGTCGCTGCAACAGGCGGTGGCGGCGGCGGTGGATCGCGAGCTGGCCGGCCTCGATGAAGACTCACCAACGCTGGAGACGACCCAGGCGCCGGCCGAAGTCGAGCGCGCCCTGACCGAGCGGCGCGAGGAGCTGGAGGCGATCGGACCCGCCACCGAGGCCAGTCGCACCGAGGTCGACCTGGGCGCCGATCTCACCGGCGGCGAGCAGCGCAGGGTGTCCGTTACGCTCCGGTCGATCATGGACACGGCGGTGGAGCGCAATCTCGCGACGCGGATCGCGAAGCTCCAGCCGGCCGTCAACGCCGAGGACGTGATCAACGCGCGGGCGGTCTTCGACTTCCTTCTTTTCGCCAGTGCGGACATGGACAAGATCGACGAGCCGACGACGGTGCCCGTGCTGGGCGGGATTCAGCTCGGCACGCCGTTCGACGCCAGCGAACGCTACCGGTTCGAGACGGGAGTGCGCAAGCGGTTCTACACCGGTGGAGAGTTGTCGGCCTCGACGGATCTGACACGGTTCCGGAACAACGCGCCGGGGATCGGGCTCGTGCCGGATCCGGCGTACACCGCCGCGGTGCGGCTCGGCCTGACCCAGCCCCTGCTGCGCGGCTTCGGCGAGGCGGTCAACACCGCGACGATCCGCCTCGCGGAGAACACCGAGACCCGGGCCGTCGCGCAGCTCAAGACCGAGCTGCTCGATCTCGTCGAGCAGGTCGAGCAGGCGTACTGGAATCTCGTCTTCGCCTGGAACGAGCTGGAGATTCGCCAGTGGCTGGTCAACGAGGGCGTCGACGTGCGCGACGTGCTCGATCGGCGCCGGGAGTTCGACACCCGGCTCGCCGAGTTCTCCGACGCGGTGGCCACCGTCGAGAGCCGCAAGGCGGATGTCATCCGGTCCCGGCGCAACATCCGCGCCGCCTCCGATCGGCTCAAGGCGCTGATCAACGATCCGGAACTGACGGTCGGCTCGGAGGCGCTGCTGCATCCGGCGGAGACGTTCGTGACCTCATCCATCGGCTACAACCTCCGGGAGATGATCGTCACCGCGCTGAGCGAGCGGCCGGAGATCGAACAGGCGATGCTGGACATCGACGACGCGTCGATCGCCCGCACGGTCGCCGACAATGTTCGGCTGCCGCGGCTGGATCTCGCCGCGCAGATCGCGTACTTCGGTCTGGACGAGGAGTCGGGCGAGTCATACGAGAATCTCCTCGACGCCGAGTTCATCGACTACATCCTGGGCCTGCGGTTCGAGTATCCGATCGGCAATCGCGGTCCGGAGGCGGAGTATCGCAGGGCACGCCTGCAGCGTTCGCAGGCGCTGCTCGGGTATCGTCGGGCGGTGCAGAACGTCGTGCTGGACGTGAAGGCGTCGTTGCGCGACGTGGTGACCAACTACGAACTCATCCGCGCCACGCGTTCCAATCGCATCGCGCAGGCGGAGAATCTTCGCGCGCTGCTGGTGGAGGAGGACACGCTGGCGGGATTGACCCCGGAGTTTCTCAACCTCAAGTTCCAGCGCCAGGAGCGGCTCGCCCTCGCCCGGACCGAGGAGCTGCTGGCCTTGGCGAACTTCGATCAGGCGGTGGCCGGTCTCTATCGGGCGATGGGGACCGGGCTGGCCATGCAGAGCATCGACTTCGACGCGGCCGGTGCGCCGCGCGCCGAGGACCTGCCCTCGGGTGCCGATCATGCCGCGAATCGCTGAGCCCACGCCCGACGTGCTTGAAGAGGCCGCGCGGAGGCTGCGGGAGGCGACCGTCGTCGCGTTCCCCACCGAGACGGTCTACGGCCTCGGGGCGGACACACTCAATTCCATCGCCTTGCACGAGGTGTATGAACTCAAGCGCCGGCCGGCCCACAACCCCCTCATCGCGCACGTGATCGATGCGGTGCAGGCGCGGACGGTCGTGGAGGCCTGGGACGATCGCTGCGACCGGCTCGCCCAGCGCTTCTGGCCCGGGCCGCTCACGTTCGTCCTGCCCCGGGCCGGCGACGTTCCGGACGGGGCGACGGCGGGCCTGGCGACGATCGCCGTCCGCGCGCCGCGCCATCCCGTTGCCCGGGCCCTGATCGAGACGTTCGATTCGCCCGTGTCCGCGCCGTCGGCCAATCGATCGGGCCATGTTTCGCCGACGACGGCCCGGCACGTCGCCGACGAGTTCGCCGACATCGATGATCTGCTCATTCTCGACGGCGGGCCGAGCGAGCTCGGGCTGGAGTCGACGGTGCTCGATCTCACCGCGTCGCCGCCGCGCATCCTGCGCTGGGGCGCCGTCACGGAAGCGGAGCTGACGGAAACGATCGGGGACCTCGAGGACGCCTCGGAAGCGCATCGCGCGGCGACGTCGGGCGGGGCGGCCCGGCATTACGCGCCGCGCGCACGCACGGAGATCGTCGATTCGGAGGCGCTTGCAGCGCACCTCGGGGCGCTGGAGGCGCCCGCGGCGGTGCTGTGTTTCGATGCGGCTGCGGTTCCCGCTCCGCATCGGGCGATCGAAATGCCGGCGGATGCGAAGGCATACGCGGCGCGGATGTACGAGGCGTTGCGCGAAGCGGACGGACTGGGATGCGGCCGGATCGTGATCGAGAAGCCGCGCACGAGCGGCGACTTGTGGCGCGTCATCACGGATCGACTCTCGCGGGCGGCACACCGTCCCGATTCGTAGTCCGTTTGCCGTCGTATGAAGCGCAGGACGAGGGATCGGCATGCGTCTGATTACGAGCAGGAAACTCTACCGCGCCTTTCCCGAGCTGGACCAGTTCGGAGATGAGCGCTGCGAGCGACTTGTCCGCAGGTTGCGGAGCGATGTGGTGGGGGTTCGGATCGTGCTTCTGCCGCTTGCCGCGTTCACCATCGCCCTGCCGTCGACGGCGTTGCTGGGGCTGGTCGCCTGGGGCGCGGGTCTTCCCGCGTGCGAGATGATCGCCGGCAAGCGGAACGGCGAGACCCTGCTCATCGCGATTGTCATCGTCGGCGTTGTTCTCGCGCCGGCCCTCGCCGTGCTGCTCACACGCGACGTCGTGCTCGGCGGGGCGGTGCGCCGGGCGCTGGTCGAGCGGCTGGAGCTGACCCGCTGCCGCGGGTGCCGGTACCTGCTGCTGGGCCAGCGGGTCATCGACGGCATCATCATCTGCCCGGAATGCGGTCGCCCCACCACCCTCGCCGAGCTGGGGCTGCACTCGCCGGAGGATCTCATCCCGCCCGGGCCGGGCGAGGACCCGATTCCCGATGAGCTGTCCCGGCCCGAGCCGGAACCGGAGCCGCAGAGGGTGACCGACACGCAGCGCCTGCTCCAGACCCGGGAGAGGACCCGGGCCGAGTGGGAGGACCGGGCGGGGTCGGAGCCGCGAACGTGATCACCGACGAGGAATCCGATCAGCGATGCGAGGTCGCGTTCGGTCCCTCCGCCGAGTCCTCTTCCTCGGGGGTCTCCGGCGGCTGGGGCTCGCCGGTGTAGACGATGATGTCGGCCCGGCCGCGGTCTTCCTCGAGCAGCGACTGCGGCCAGGCGCGTTGCATGCTGATGACGAGGATCCGCGCCCCCGGCAGGCGCCGGCGCAGTTCCAGGATGGTGCCGCCCTCGAAATCGCAGTGGAACTGGCCGACGAGATGGATGACCTTGTGCGCGCCGCGGTCGCAGGCTCGGGCGATGGACTGGGCCATCGTCGCGTCCCAGACAAGCTGGCTGCGAAAGATCGCCTCGATGTCCTCATCGCTCAGAGGATGAAAGGGCATGCGTCGCTCATCGGAGGCGTCCGTTTCATCGTCGGCTTCGTCTTCCGGTGCATCCTGTGCATCGGTGCCCGGTTCGTCGCGCGCGGGCGTCGCCGGCTCGCGATCAACCGGCGTCATCTCGGGTTTCTCTTCCGCGTCTTCCATCGGATGTTGTGCGGCCGGCGGGTGGGCAGGCGGATGTGGCTTATCGGGCGCGTCGGATTCATCCGGCGGCATGCTCTTCGGCATTTCGGTGGGCATCTCCGCGGGCATGCCTGCCGGGGGCTCGGGCGGGGACATCACCTCCCAGAACCGCTTGCGATACCGCCCTTCCGGCAGGGTGGGCGGATGAGCGACCCACCGCCGCCGATCCGGAGGCAGGGTGCCGAGGCGCGCATAGCCTTCGCGGCGGGCGAGCTTGACGTACCGGCGGGGTGCGTTGGCGGCGACGACCCGGCCCCCGCCGTCTTTCGCCGCGTCGATGATCGGCTGATACCACGCGGCCCAGCTTCCTTCGCCCGCCCAGCTCTCCGAGAACGTGAGGCGCGCGAACTGTTCCGCATCGATGATGCCGTCGAAGTAGTCATCGACAAGCGGCTGTTCATCACGCTCCAGCATCTCCATGGAAAGGACGGCCTGAGGCCATCGTGCGACGGTGTCCTCGACGACCGCCAATTGGACGGCGTGCCCGATCGCATCATCGTGCTGTTCGCCGATGATGACGACGTCCGCCCACGCGACGGCGTCCACCAGATCCCGCCAGCCCAGAGCGGTGCCGTCGCCTGTGAACATGGGCAGCCGGCGCACGTCCCCGGCGGAGGGCGCGTCGGCTACCGCGAGCGGTCCCAGCACCTGCGGCGACGACTCGAAATAGAACTCCGTGGCGCAGCCGCAGAAGAACAGCGTCATCGCGCTGCAGGCTGTGCCGAGGCAGGGCAGGGTGGGAACCAGTCGCATGAGGGAAGACTTCCGAAGGGGAACCAGGAGGGCGGGGGGGAAGACCTGAACCACGCGCTAAAAAGGGATCGATTTATCCCAAAAACCGGTGATCGGTCTTTGATCACCGGGCATGATCCATAATATGCAGTAGGCCCGTCGCCCGCAGGAGGGAGGCGGTTCGCGCCCCGCGCGCCGCCAACCCCCGCGGACGCCACGTGTTACGCGCAGTTGAAGAAAGAGGAGTTCCACGATGACTCGATGCCTGACGATCCTGGTGCTTACGATTCTCGCGGCCGTGGCCGGCCCGTCCTCGGGCGGGGACGACGGCGAGCGAGTGACTCGGTACGACAACCACCGGCTCGTCCGCGCCTGGCCGCAGTCGGCCGACCAGATCGAAAAACTGCACGACCTGGGCGCGATGCTGCTGAGCGATCACGAAGGCATCGGCGGCGCGCCGGTCGATTAC
>JAXHTH010000059.1:0-16126 GCA_034211115.1 Planctomycetota bacterium
AGCAGTCGATGGCGTCGGTGGTGAGGTGGCGTTCGGAGAGGTAGTTCTCGTAGTCACCGTTGAGGTTGTAGCCGCAGACGTAGTTGCCGGTGTAGCCGCCGGTGGGGTCGGGTCCGCCATGATCGCCGCCGCCTCCGGTGGGCTGGCCGAACGCCCACAGGCCCTCGCCGGACCAGCCGGGATCGCTGTCCATGTTGAAGGTGTAGATGGGCACCGGCACGCCGATCTCGAGCGAGGCGTCCCGCGTGCAGTCGCCGTCGTGGTTGGTGGTGTTCACGAACTCGATGACCGACTCGTGGAGCCCGTTGCCGAGATTCTCCGCGTATCCGTTGACGGAAACGGTGACGTCGACACTGCCGCCGACGGGGATGACGCCGGAGGCGTTGTCGAGATCCAGCCAGGGGGCGTCGGTGGAGACCTCGTAAGAGATGGACTGATCGGCGTTGTTGATGACGGTGTATTCCGTGCTCTCCGGGGTGAACGGTCCGCCGTTGGGGCCTTCGGGGTGGAAGCCGCCGATGGGGGAGACGCGCATGTCCGCGCCGCCGCCGGGGAGCGGGATGAACAGGCTCGGGTCGCCCATGAGGTTGTACATCTCGAAGTAGCGGCGGGTGAAGTCGGTGGGGCCATAGTAATCGAGGTAGAGGAGGAACGCCGCCTGCCACGCCGGGCTCACCTCGCGGATGTCGTCGCCGTAGATGACATCGAAGAGGAAGCGCTCGAGCTTGTCGTCCTCGTCCCAGTAGCTGCTCACGGACGAGCCGTAGACCGCCGCCGCGCCCTTGTCGCCTTCGAGCAGGAAGGTCTCGGTGAAGCACTCGGTCGTGTCGTGGTAGTCGCCGGTCGAACAGGAGAAGCTGAGCACGAACGAATAGAGGCCTTCGTTGAAGAGGTCGCGGACATCGTCGCGGAAGAAGGCCGGGCCGTCGTGCCAGCCGTCGGGGCTGCCGTGGCCGGAGAAGACGCCGTAGATGCGGCCGTTGTTGAACGCATCGCGCACCTGCTGCGAGTTCGCGTTGTAGGTATGACAATACAGCTTGTCGGAGGTGAACCCGTTGGGATCCATGTAGTTGTCGATGACGTAGTTGTGCGTTCCCTCACTGACGGTGTAGTTGTCCTCGGAGGCCATGAACACGGCGCGCAGGACGTAGTCCTGGTCCGGGTATGTCCCGCCCTCGATGAAGAGCGTCTTTTCGATCACATCCGCCAGGGCGCCGGTGGAGCGCACGGGGAAGCGGCCGATGGGGATGTCCGGGTACCAGTCGCCGCCCCCGTCCATGCAGGCGTACTGCAGATCGGTGTCGGGGGACCCGGAGCCCTGGCCCGTCCAGCGGGGGATGGTGTTGGTGTCGCCGACGAGCAGGATGTAATCGGGCTGGTCGGCGGTGCCCCAGAGGCTCTCGATGTAGTTCTTGATGGTGGTGTTGCTGGTCCCGCCGGGCACCTCGTAGGTCATCACGTCGAAGCCCTGGTCGGTCTTTCCGGTGACGAAGGGATCGATCGCGCCGGCGTAGGCGTCGGCGATCACGATGAGGTAGTTGAGGCCGCGCGGCGCGGCGGGCGGATTGAGCAGCATCCCGCCCAGCGCGCCCAGCGCGCGGGCCTCCGGACCCGCCGCCCGGCCGCCGCGGAAGCGCACCGACACGTCCATCTCCGGCCAGAGGCGCAGCACGCCGGTCGCCGGGTTGTACGCGACGGGGCGCACTTCCAGCAACGCCAGACGATGCCCGCGCACCACGCCCAGCTCGGTGAGCGTCACGCGCTCGATGGGCAGCATCCGGTCGATCGCGTAGGCGCGCCCGTTGAAATCAAAGGGTGCGTTCTCCCGCGCCCCGGGTGTCTTCTCGATCGGCGCCTGGCGCGGCCAGAGTGCGGTGGGGTAGCCGGCCTCGGCGAGATCCAGCATCACCGACGATCCCTCGACGACGTTCAGGCGTGCCCGCGCGCCGTCGGGAATCACGACGAGCCGGCGCAGAACCGGCAGCCGGGGCGAACCGATCTCGCCGAGCGGGGCGGCGCCGGGCCAGTTCAACTGGAGGAAGCGGCCGGCGCGGTTCTCGCGAACCGTCAGCGCCGCCGCGTCGAAGTGCGCGGTCAACGCGAGTCCCGTCGCGTCGACTTCGAGCGCGATCACGTCGGCGCCCGCCGGCTGCGCGGGTTGCCGATCGATCACCGCCCCGCGGGACGAAACCGACAGCCACGCGTCGGCGGCGGAAGCGGCGGCGGGCGGCAGCGCGGACAGCGCGGCGAAACATGTTAGAACGATGAATCCTGACCGGTGCATGAGGTCCTCCTGTTTCCTGCAACAGATGCGGCAAGGTCGCGCATCCCCACCCACGCTGATCCGATTCCGTTTCTCGGGTGCGGCCCGGGCCGCCTCGGTGGGCACCGCGGCGTCGAGTCTCCCCTCCCGGCCGCGCGCTCCTCTTTCCCTTTGCGCCGGGCCACCCCGACGCACACATCCTGCTCCGCGCCCGGCGGCGGGGCGTCGTCCCCCGAACGCGGAGTCCAAAAAACGGATTTTCATCTCTTATTGTCGGCCGCCCGGGGCCCCGGTCAAGGCGAAATCCGTTCGGGCTCGGTGAAAGGGGCGCGATGATCTCGGACCCGGCCCGCCTCCGCCCGCGACCGCGCCGCGAGCTTCGGCCGTCACGGCCGCGATCCGCCCCGCGGCCGGACTCGGCCGCACGCTGGCGAGGGCGTATCGACGGCCGCTCGCCATCGCGGTCGCGGCATCGGCGTGGAAAAACCCGCAAATCGCCGGGAAATGCCGGACAAGGGAATAAACATGGACATCAGCGCCTTTCCATCCGAGACTGGTTCTGAACTCGCCCCTTCCTATTGAGGCCTGACCATGCTTTCCACCACCGCAGAGTACGCTTTGAGGATCATGATCGTGCTCGCCGAGTCGGAGAAGGAACCGACCACGAGCGAGCGGATCGCCACGCTGACCAAGGTCCCGACCGATTATTCGGTCAAAGTGCTCCAGATGCTCGCCCGGGCGGGCCTGGTGCGGGCCCAGCGCGGCCGAGGCGGCGGCTTCCAGATCGACTGCGATCCCGACTCCACCACCCTCCTGGATGTCGTGAACGCCATCGATCCACTGGAGCGGATCACCTCCTGCCCCGCCTCCCGGGACACGCACGTCGGCCAGCTTTGCCCGCTGCACGCCCGGCTGGATGAGATCATCGTCCTCCTGCAGGACAGCTTCCGGAAGATGACGCTGGCAAGCGTGATCGAAGGCTCGCCGGGCCCGGCCCTCTGCCGGCCTGACCTGACGAGCGACGGCCAGCCCGCCGCCCGGCATGCCCCTGCGACGACCCCGGCGCCGGCCACGTCCGACGGCGCTGGCGCCGGCTGAACAAGAAACAGCGGCACGCCAGCGAATGATCGAAGCGGGCGCGCGAGGCGTGCGCCCGTTCTTTCATGCGCGCTGCGCCGAACGAATCGCGCGCGGCGCACGACGGACCGGCCGCAGCGCGCAAAGCACCGAGGCGCAGGAAAAACCCCGGGACGGGAGTCCCGGGGGTTTGTTCAACGATTCATCCAACGTCGTCTCAAGACTCAAACCTCAAGACTCAAACCTCAAGACTCAAGACTGTCTCCTCATCCCCAGTTGGCCAGCAGGGCGAGGAGATCGGCGGTGTCGACGTCCCCGTCGCCGTCCAGATCGCCGGGGCACGGCTCGCCGCCGCCGGGGCAGTCACCCCAGTTCGCCAGCAGGCCGAGCAGGTCGGCGGTATCGACATCGCCGTCGCCGTCCAGATCGCCCCGCGCTTCGCACTCGTCGAGAATGCCCGAGCCGTCGGCGTCCAGGCCCGGGTCGGCCGCGATCTCGCACTCGTCTGGGATGTCGTTGGCGTTGCAGTCCAGGCTCGTGCCGTCCTCGAGGTCGATGCTGTCGCCGATGCCGTTGCCGTTGCAATCGTAATCGTTGATGCGCAGGTAGTAGACGTCCTGTTCGCCGTTGAGGGTCGTGGAGATGGCGACGTGGGCGCCGACGCGATCGGAGATCATGTCGTAATAATCGCCGATCTTGTTCTGGTCGGGCCAGCCCACGTGGGGATCCCACGGCGGGGTGAGGGCGACGTCGGCCGACCACGTCTCGCCTGCGTCCTCTGAATACGAGTAGAACAGCTCCGAGTCGTAGCCGCCCGGGTCGTTGCGGGTGTCGTTCCAGATGACGTCGATCCGCCCGTTGGGGGCGACGGCCATCGTGCCGAACCACTGCCAGCCGGAGGCGACGTCGTTGACCCGCACGGGATTGCTCCACGTCGATCCCCCGTCGGTGCTCCGCGCGAACATGACGTCCAGATAATCGCCGCCGGGCGGATCGACGGAGCTGAGCATGTAGACGTTGCCGCGGTACGGGCCGTCGGAGGTGTCACAGGCGACCCAGACCTGGCCCAGCAGGCCACCGGGATTGGGGCCGTAGGAGGAACTCGCGCTGCCGCCGAGGTTGACGGTCCGGCTGAGGCCGAAGGTCGGCGTCTGGCCTGGATCCTGGGCGTTGGATGAGCGGGCGACGACGAACTCGCCGGCCCACCAGTCGAGGCCGGCCTCGAACAACCGGCCGTCCGGATCGACGGAAAGGGTGACCCACATCGGGTCGCGGGGCACGTCCAGGCAGCCCACGAAGCTCTGTCCGCCGTCCGTGGAGCGGGTGAACGAACCGTTGCACGAGCTGAAGTAATCGGTCCAGGCGGCGTAGACGTGGCCCTCGCCCATGCCGCCCGTACGGTCGATGGCCATCCACTGCTTGTCGCCGCCGTAGGCGGGCGCGCCGTCGTTCCACGTCGCCCCGCCGTCGGTGGAGATGAACACGTCGCAGGTGTAGGAACTGCCCACGACCTTGAGGCTGTTGTAATAGAAGTTGCCCTGCACGTCGTAGTCGAGCACGGGATCGGAGCGGAACACGCCGGGCTCGATCACGCCCGGGAAGGTCCAGGTGCGCCCGCCGTCGCGGCTGTAGCCCCAGCCCGCCTGCCGGAAGTTCGAGTTGATGTTGTCGAACTGCCGCCAGCCGATGACCATGCGGTTGGGCGCGGTGGGGTCGACGGCGATTGACGGCTCGTTGGCGGCGTCGTTGGGGATGTTCTGCCCGTTGCCGTCCACGTTCACCTGCACCGGCGCGAACGGGTTGTTCCGGGCCGGCAGAGCACGCGGCGGTATGCGGACCACGATCGGCGTGGAGGGGGCGAGATACGGATCGCCGGTCGTCTCGTGCGGAGACGGCGCCTCCCGACTCTCCTCCGAGGCGATGGTCGATGCGCCGAGCGGCAGTGCAAGGAACAGGGCGCTCAGCAGCAGGGAGCGCGTGATGGAAGCTTGCATGAACGGTTCTCCTTTCCGGCTCGCGCGACGGCGCGGAGGTTGCGCCGCGGCCGACCCCGAATCCGGGAGCGAAACCCCGGCGCCCGGGTCGTTGCCGATCCGTGCGCGGCGAGCTCGAGTTGTCGATTCATCTGGAGGATGAATCGGAAGTTCAGCCCCAGTTGGCCAGGAGCATGAGGAGGTCGGCGGTGTCGGTGTCGCCGTCTCCGTCGACGTCGCCGGGGCAGTTGCCGATGCAGCCCCAGTCGGCGAGGAGGGCGAGGAGGTCGGCGGTGTCCACGTCGCCGTCCCCGTCGAGGTCGCCGGGGGTGCCGCCCTCGACGACTTCCGCCTCACCCTCGTAGGGAAGGAGATCGCGGTTCACGGCGGTGACGGTGACGTCCATCACGCCGGTGGTTTCGGGCGTGATGCTGAAGATGGCCTCGCCGTAGCCGTTGGTCGCCCCGATCTCGTAGATCTCATCGCCCTTCCAGAGGCAGACGGTGGCGGTGAGGACGGGGCTGCCGCCCGCGGAGACGGTGACGAGGAAGTCCGTCTCCTCCCCCGCCGACAGCGTGTCGTCGTGCACCACGGTCATCGAGGAGGGATTCTCGGTCCACACCGGCAGCTCCGGATCGCCCAGCAGCGTCATCTCCGTGAAGATGTAGCGGTAGTAGTCGTCGTACTGGTACGCGTCGTTCTTGTGATCGGAGAACGCGTCGCCCAGGATGTAATTGCCCTGCTGGAGCAGCGAGCGGAAGAAGTAACGATCGAAGCGCAGCGACACATAGTCGTCGTTGTAGGGGGAGTACCAGCCGTAGCGGGAGTTGCCCACGAAGGCGATCCCGCCGCCGGACGAGTTCTGCACGAACTCCTCGGCGATGCAGGTATAGTAATCGTAGGCGTTGGGCCAGCATCCGATGGAGTAGAAGATCGTCTGCCGGTCGCCGTTGTAGAGGTTGCCCACGTCGGAGGTGTACAGCGAGGTGCCGTGGTTGGTGTAGCCGGCGCCGATGGAGTACTCGCCGCAGTGGTCGATGTGGTTGACGAGATTGTTGCCGTCGTTGAGGTAGCCGATGACATCGTACTTGTGCCCGCCGCCCTCGCTGTCGTACTCCTTGCGCATGGTCCAGTCGTTGGGGATGTAGAGATAGTCGATGTCGGCCTTGCAGTTCTGGCCCTCTCCGCTCCCGTAGGAGTAGAGATCGAATCCGAACAGCCCCACCGTCTTCGCGTAGTTCGTCAGCGGCGGGTCCTTCTCGTAGGTGAAGACCTTGTCGGTGAAGATGTCGATCTGGAGCGGGGTGCGGACGGCGGCGCGGCCGACGTGAACTTCGCAGGTCCAGTCGGAATCGTAATCGCCGTAATAGGTGTCGTTGGGAATGCTGTCCCCCATCAGGTACCTGGAGTAGTACGGGACGACGTTGGTGTCGCCGCCGAGGAGGAAGTACATCGTTCCCCAGCTCGAGCGGGCGTCCTGCACGAACTGGCGGATCTTGCTCTGGTTGTCGCCCGAGTACCCGCCCTCGTAGTAGATCCAGTCGAGGGTGACGATGTTCGCAGGAACGCCCTTGCGGGTCTTCCAGTCGGCGAGCGGCTGGAAGTCATCCACCCACCCGTCCTGGGTGACGATGACGTAGTCGTAATCGCCGTCTCCCACGCCGCGTCCCCCCAGCGGCGGCGCGGGGTCGGCGCGCAACGACACGTCTTCGGGATTGACGACCATCGACCGCACCGTGTCCTCGAGGGCCGCGCGCTCGCGGGCGTCGGCGTTCCGCGGCAGGTAGTCCCCGCAGCGGTAACCCGACACGCCCTCCAGGACGAACTCGATCGAGGTGTGCAGGATGAGCCGCTGCTCGGCGGGAATGTAGCTGAGAGGCGCGAGCTCCACCACCGCGATGGCCTGCCCGGCCAGGTCGGTCTGATGCGTGAACGTGGCCACCTGATCGGGCCGGGCCGTCGTCGACGCGTACGCCTCGCGATCCGGGGCCACGAAATCACCGGGACCGGCCGGATCGGACACGCGCCGCACCGGCTGCACGGGCATCAGGTCATACGCGCCGTCCAGCGCAACGGACTGCACGTCCACCACGCGCACACCGGTCACCATCATGCCGTCGGGGACGGCGAGGCGCAGGATCTGCGAGGGCAGCATCGGTTCGCCCGGCGCGCCGATGCGGCCGTCATCCGCCATGCGGACGACGTCGTACCCCATCCGCGTCTGGAAGGTGAGATCATCCGGCGAGAATGTCGCGCTGTGCGCGATCTCGAAGGCGCCGGCGGCGGGCATCGCCACCGCGGCCAGCGCGGCCGGGATCAGAATCAGCGCGCGCCGGGCGTGTACGTTTCGAACCTCTTTCATCCGCTGTAACATCATGGGCCAGTCCTTCTTCCGTCTTGGGTTGCAGATTTCGATTGCCGACCTTTCCTCTCCGGCTTCTTCCTTCTCTGCTCTTCCCCGTCCCGTGGTGTCCAGGTTGTCGGTCGTCCTTCGCTGGTTGAAGTCTGCCGAATCTCCGTTTCGTGGCTCGATCCTCGGCGTCGGGCGTTGACGCTTGCTCCGCGTGGGCGGTCAGCCCCAGTTGGCGAGCAGGAGCAGAAGATCGGCGGTATCGGTATCGCCGTCGCCGTCCACGTCGCCGGGGCAGTTTTGGCCGCCGCACCCCCAGTCGGCGAGGAGGGCGAGCAGATCGGCGGTGTCCACGTCGCCGTCGCCGTCCAGGTCGCCGGGCAGCCCCTGCCCGTCGGTGACCTGGGCCTCGCCCTCGTAGGGAAGGTGATTGTGACAGGCCACCGTGACGAACATGTCTCCCTCCGTTTCCGGCATGAACCAGAAGGAGGCCTCCCCCCCGTCGCCGGTCGCCTGGACCTCGTAGACATCGCCGTCCTTCCACAGGCAGACGGTCGCCCCTTCCACCGGGCTTGCGTCGCAGAACACCGTCACCGGGAAGTCGCTGTATTCGCCGGCGGGAAGCGTCGGGGCATGCGTGACATCCAGCGCGGCCGGCGCTTCCGTCCACACCGGAAGCTCCGGGTCGCCCAGGAGCGTCAGCTCCGTGAAGATGTACTTGTAGTACTCGTTGTTCTCATAGCAGTCGTTCTTGTGGTCGGAGAAGCACGCTCCCAGACGGAAGTGCCCTTGCGAGAAAAACGACGAGAAGAACGCACGATCGAAGGCCAGCGAGTAGTCGTCGTACGTGTAGGGCACGTACCAGCCGTAGCGGGTGTTGCCGATGAAGGCGATCCCCCCGCCCGCGGGGTTTCGAACGTATGCTTCCGCGATGCACGGCTCCTCGGGAAACGCGCAGGGCCAGCAGCCGATCGAGTAGAAGACGCCCTGCCGGTCGCCGTTGTACAACCCCTGCATGTCGGCGCTGGACAGGCCCTCGTCGTGCGTGACGCAGCCGGTTCCGATGTAGTCCGAGCCGCAGTGGTCGATGTGATTGACCAGGTTGTTGCCCTGGTTGAGGTACGCGATGGAATCGGCCTTGTGGCTTCCGGGCTCGCTGTCGTACTCGGTCCGCAGCGTCCAGTCCGGCGGCAGATAGAGGTCCCGGATCGCGGTCTTTGTCCCCTCGCCCTCGTGACTGCCGGAGGTGTACATGTCGAAGCCGAAGAAGAACGCCGTTCTGGCGTAGTCCGTCAGCGGCGGATTCGTCTCGTACGTCAGCACCTTGTCGATGAAGGTGGCGATCCCCGCTTCATCGGTCACGCTCGCCCGGCCCACGTGGACCTCGCACGTCCAGTCGCTGTCGTAGTCGGCGTAGTACGTGTCATTCGGAACGTGCTCGGAGAGCAGGTAGCGCTCGTGATACGGCAGGGCACCTTCATCGCCGCCGAGCAGGACGTACATCGCGCCCCATGTGTCATGGGCGTCGATGACGAACTGACGGATCTTCTCGACATTGTCTCCGCCGTAGCCGCCCTCGTTGTAGATCCACTCCCGGGTGACGATGTTGGCGGGAATCCCCTTCTTCGTCTTCCACGCCGCGAGGGGCTGGAAGTCATCGGCCCAGTCCTCGGGGGTGATGATCACGTACTCGAAGGTCCCGTCCCCGATGCCGCGCCCGAGGGGCGGCGCGGGATCGGCGGCGCGAAGCCGGACATCCTGCGGGTTGACCACGCTCTCGCGGACCATCTTCTCCCGGGCCCGCGCCGCCTCGGGTGAGCAGCGCGCCGGGAGATAGTCGCCGCAGACGTAGCCGCCTTCTCCCTCCACCACGAACGAGAGGGATCGGTGAAAGAGCAGCCGACCCTCCTCGCCCACGTACTGCACGGGACAGATCCGCAGCAGGGCCATCGACTGCCCGGCGAGATCCGTCTGATGCGTCAGCTCGACCGGCGCTTCCGGATAGATGGCGGGCAGCGCGGCGTCGCCGGGCGCCCGGACCGGCCTCGATCCGCCCCGCGCCGCCGACGTCGGCCGCGGCGCCTCCGCCAACACGATCCGGTACTCGCCGAAAAGCTCGATGACGTCCGCCTCGAGGAGGCGCACACCCGTCGCCCGCATTCCCTCCGGCAGCGCGAGGCGCACGGTCAGCGCCGGGAGCAGTGGCCGGCCCGGGTCGCGAAGATTGCCGGCCTCGGCCAGCCGCACGCGATCGGACGCCCCGATCTTCTCGAATGCGAGATCCTGCGGCGAGAAGGTCGCGGTGTAAGGCACCTCATATGCACGAGCGCCCGTATCGGTTTCGCCCTGCACGGAGGCAATCGGCGCCACGGTCAACACAGCGACCGCCAGGGCCGCGAAGAGCATCGCGGCGGTCAGTCGGGAGCGCTTCACGCCCCTCCGTTCGGTCAGCTTGATCATCATGGATTCGTCCTCGTTCACAGGTGAAGGTGCCGGTGCGTCCTTTCGGTCGGGCGTGCCGGCGGGGAACGGCCGATCTCATCCCCAGTTGGCGAGCAGGAGCAGCAGGTCGGCGGTATCGGTGTCGCCGTCGCCGTCCACGTCGCCTGGGCAGTTCTCGCCGCTGCATCCCCAGTCGGCGAGGAGGGCGAGCAGATCGGCGGTGTCCACGTCCCCGTCGCCGTCCAGGTCGCCGGGCAGGGAGCTGCCGTTGATCGTGAAGTCGCCATCGCTGTCGTCGAAGCCGCTGTTGCCGTCGTCATCGTGGACCACCACGCGGATCCGCCCCTGCGTGGTGTAGACGTCGGGCACGGTCCAGGTGTAGGCGCCGTCATCATCGGTGTCCTGCACGATGGTCGTGTCGTAGTTCGCCCCGCCGTCCGTGGAGAGAAGGAGATCGACGCCCGTCACCTCCACGTCGTCATCGCTGATCCAGTTGATCTCGATCTGCTCGCCGGGATCGAACTCCTCCCCCCCGTTGCAGTTCTTCAGGTAGGCGGTGGGGTTCTCCCCGCCCCACGGCTCGGGCACGTGCATGACGATGCAGTGAATCGCGCCGGCGGACCCGATGATGGATTCGCAGTTGATCTGCACGATGGTCTTGTCGGGGCAGGCGGCCTCCACCGCGGCCAGCGCGTCGTCGTTGAGCGGCGCCACCGATCCGTTCGTGTAGTAGGGAATCATCACAAGGTCGTTGCACACGACCATGTTCGTGTAGGTGTAGTGCGTGTAGTAGACGCGGCGGGCGGGCGTGCGGTGAACGGTCCATCCCCAGGACGCGAAGTCCGCCGCCGCCCCGTCGCAGATCTGATCCTGCGTCGAACCCGGATCGTAGGGCCAGTCGCTGATGATGATCACGTCATCGGCCACGATCTGCATCCACATGTCGATGTGCTGCGTTGAGTCGACGTAGGTCGGGAAGGGCTCCCACAGCGTGGTGTAGACGTTCTGATAGTCGAGCCAGAGATCGATGATCTCCTGCTCGCTCAGGCCCGGATTCTCGTTGCAGATCAGCCGGCTGGCATTCCCCTCATCGAGGGCGTTGAGATGGTAGTTGCCCCCGCCGTGCACGAGCGGAAGGTCGTACTCGGCGTGATTCTTGTAGATGCTGAAGTAATCATTGAAGGCGTCATCATTGGGGCGCGGGCGGTTGTAGGTGTGATCGACGATCGCCCGGCACTCGCCTTCGTAGATGTAGCGCGGGCCGTAATCGCGGATCCAGACCGTGTCCGTCTGGCGCACGACGAAGTGCACGCGATCCATGTCCACGCCGTAGGAGGCGAGCGAGCTGTAGGCGCTGGACTGCTCGCCGCCGGAGTCGACGGCCACGTACACGTCGCCGTCGCCGATGGTGGTCACGTTCAGCGCCAGTTCCCTGAGAATCGAGTAGAAGGACTCCCAGGCGATGAGAATGCCCTCCATCGGCTCGTACTCGGCCACGCAGTGGATGGGGCCCGTCGGCGGTCCGTCGCTGCGCGGGGGCAGGAGCGGATGGGCCTCGAGGTGGCGCCGCTCGACGGGGGTGAGGCTGCGCGGGATCGCCGCCCCTTCCGGGTAGACGAGACGATCGCCCCGCGGCAGCGGTTCGTCGGTTTCCGGGGCCGCGACGGCGACGAGGACGAACATGAGCGGCGCGGCCCATGCGACAGCAAGGCCCGTCCCCACAAGGCCGGTGCGCGTCTTCATTCAGTTGCCTCCTCTTTCCTATCCAACAATGTCAAAACGACGGGCGTGGCTTCACCATCAGCCCACCCGGAACCGGCTGGGCTCTCCTCTCTCAGCCTACACCGCCAGACATGTGGATCAAGATAAACCAGTCCGAAAGCGGTGAGGCGCGCGGCGCTTCTTCCGGCCGCCCATTCACGACCAATCGGCTGCGTTGACCACGGCCGGCCCGCCTCGGGGGGCCGGGAACGCCGCTCACGCCGATCCCCCGGGACAAATCGATCAGCTTGAGTCGATACGAAAAGATCGACCGGCATGGACATGAACCACGCGACGGCGCGGCGCCGCGAGCGCGATCGTCGGAACAATCGATCCATCGCGGCGGTTCAGTCCCGCGATTGCGGCCGCCCC
Organism: Planctomycetota bacterium; assembly: GCA_034211115.1. Lineage (GTDB taxonomy): Bacteria > Planctomycetota > Phycisphaerae > Phycisphaerales > SM1A02 > JAXHTH01. The sequence continues at coordinate 12,239 of JAXHTH010000059.1, forward strand.
CTCCCGGCCCTCGCCGGCGGCCGCGCGCGAAACCCCCGTGGCGCTCGATTCGATGGATGCACTCACCTCGGCCCTCCTGGTCCTCTACATCGCGGTCATCGTCGTCTTCTGCGTTTACGGGCTGCATCGGTACTGGCTGCTGGCGATGTTTCAACGCGCGGGCGGGCTGACCGGCGCCGATCCCCGGCATCGCTTCCCGGCTCTGCCGCCGGTGACGGTGCAGCTTCCGATGTTCAACGAACCGCGCGTCGCCGAGCGGATCATCACCGCCGCCTGCGCCCTCGACTACCCGCGTCACCTGCTCCAGATCCAGGTTCTCGATGATTCGACGGACGGGACGGTCGAGATCGCCCGGGCCTGCTGCCGGCGTCTCGTCCGGGCCGGGTTCGACATCCAGTACGTTCATCGCACCGATCGGGCGGGGTACAAGGCGGGCGCGCTGGCGCACGGCCTGCGATCGGCGACCGGTGCGTTCATCGCCGTCTTCGACGCCGATTTCGTCCCGCCCCCGGATGTCCTCAAGCGATCGATCCATCATTTCACCGATGACTCGGTCGGGATGGTGCAGATGCGCTGGGAACACCTGAACCGCGAGCAGTCACTGCTCACGCGGGTGCAGGCGCTGTGCCTCGATGCGCACTTCGCCATCGAGCAGGCGGCGCGGGCGCGCACGGGTCGATGGTTCAACTTCAACGGCACGGCCGGGATCTGGCGCCGCGCGTGCATCGACGACGCCGGCGGGTGGAGTCACGACACGCTCACCGAGGACACCGATCTCTCCTACCGCGCCCAACTCGCCGGCTGGCGCTTCCGATACCTCCCGCACGTGGTCTGTCCGGCCGAACTGCCGCCGACGATCAGCGCGCTGATGGGCCAGCAGCATCGCTGGAACAAAGGTCTGATCCAGACGGCGATGAAGCTGCTGCCGACCATTCTCCGCAGCCGCGCCCGACGGGGCACGAAGATCGAGGCGTTCTTTCACCTCACCTCTCCCCTGCCCTACGCGGGCCTGCTGCTGTTGACACTGCTGCTGGCCCCGGCGTTCCTGCTCGCGCCGGCGGGGGATGCGCTCGGCGCCGAGCTGGTCCCCATCCTGGGAGGGCTGTGCATCGCTCTCGGGACGCTCGCCGCCTGCACCTTCTGTATCGCTTCCCAGCGTGCGCTGGGGCGCCCGCTCGGGCCGGCCGTCGCCCTTCTGCCGGCGATGATGGCCATCGGCATCGGGCTGAGCGTCATCAACACCCGGGCGATTCTCGAAGCGCTGCTGGGCCATCGGAGCCCCTTCCTCCGCACACCCAAGTTCAACGGCGCTCATCGGAGCGACGCCGATCCGCAGGCACGGGCCGCGCGCGTGCGGCTGCCCGCGGGGATGCCGGAGGCGCTGCTCGGCGCGTTGATGGTTCTGTGTCTGGGGCTGAGCGTGGCGCGCCCCGCCGGGTACCTGGCCCTGCCGTTCATCTTCCTCTTCGCCTGCGGCTATCTGATGATCGGCCTGCCGCAACTGCGCGGCGCGCTCGGCCGTCCGCCGAGGCCGGCGACACGGCGAGCCGCCGAAGCGCGCTGACGGCGCGCGGCGCGTTCATGAAACGAACCGGCCGGTTCGCGTGCCCGCTCAGGCGGCGGGGCGATCCGGCTCGGCCTCCCGCATCTGCGCCAGCTCGTTGGCGGCCGGCCAGAGCGGATCGTAGCGATCGTTGAGGTCGACGGCGCGATACACGCCGCGGGCGGTGTCCCAGACCCGGATCAGCCGGGGGGGCGGCGCCGGCGCCCCGCCGTCCGAGCGCGTCAGCCACGCGGTCAGTCGATGCCAGAGCCCGCCATGCTCGTCGCTGTGCAGGGATCTGCTGGTCATGCTCCGCCTCCCTCCCTTCCTCGGCGCGGACCGTTGCCGGAAAGCGAGACGGCGCGGGTTGACGCACCGCCCGCGTCTCTCTCCCCCGGGTAATAGCCGATCCGTCTTGCCGGCAGGCAACCGCGCGGCGACGGCCGGCCCGCGCGACGTTCGACCTGCGCGGGCTGGTCCGGTCATGCGGGCGGATGGGCGGACGTGCCGCGGGGGAACGAGGGACGTCGGGGCAGGCGGACGCGGCTCCGGGATGCCTCCCGGGGCTCAACGGATCACACCTTCTGAGATTCCACCGAGGCTCGGCGCAGTCTTCATAGCCGCGGGTGAATACCCGCGGGGACGATCGACCTCACACTGTTCCATAAGGTCACTGCGCCAGAGGCCACTGCGTGATCTGCGGCTGACCCGGCCGCGGCTGGCGGATCACCCGCACCGGGACCTCGTTCTCCCAGACCGTCCACGATTCCTCGGCCGGGCAGAGGCGGAGGAACAGCTCCCACTGGTCGGAGCCGTCGGCGGTGATCAGGTACGCCGCGCCGAGCAGCTCGTACTGAACCGGCTCGTCGCCGGCGGTGGTGAAGCTCACCGACAACGACCGGCCGGCCGCGGACAGGAGTTCGGCCAGGCGTTTGGTGAAGGCGTCGAACTCGCTCGCCTCGGCGCGGCTCTGGTTGCGCAGGAAGTGGATGCCGATGCGGGTGACGCCCTCGTCATCGGTCTCCCGATCGGGCATGGCGGCGGTCATGGAGGCGACGAGTGCGAGCGCGCCGGGCTCGGCCGGCGTGGGCGGCTGGCGAGGTTCGATCTTCAGCTTCTCGGCCGCCTCATCGCCCAGCTCCTCGCGGGCCGCGGTCTCGGCGGGATGCGTCTCGCCCGCCGCGTTCGCCTCGTCCCCCCTCTCCGCCTCCGCCGGCGCGGGGTAGGTGAGGGAAGCGCCCGTGGCCGGCGAAAGTCCCTGGGAGGCCTTCTGGCAGCCGAGTGAGCCGATCGCGGCAAGCACGCCCAAGATGATGGGTCTCAGCCGCATCGCGCCCCCGCGGGTTGTGGATGAGAGGCCGGGCATCGCCAATCGCAAGTCCTTGTGTCCACGCTGGTTATCTGCTGCACCGCCGACGCGGCATCAGCCGATCCTCTCTTCTCGACCCCATCCAGCGGAGCTTGTTCCATGCAAAGCAAGGCTCAGGTGATCGATGCCATCCTCCAGATCAACCGCTCGGCCCGGCAGGAGTGGCTCGACCTGTTCGAGGTATCGGCATTGCAACGGTATCTGGATCATCTCCAGTACGCCCTGGAGCCGCGAGGGCCGGACAGCTTCTGGCTTCGCGATGGCGAGACGCCCGCGGTGGTCACCCGCGCCCCCGCCGCCTGACCCCGGAAGCGCCCGGAGGAACCGCAGCCGGGGCTCGGCTAACGACCGCTCGGGTCGTCCATGTCCGGCGAATCGTCCTCGAGCTTCAGGCCCGCCTCCCCGCCCGATCGATGGTCCGGCGCCGCCCGCTGCGTCAACGCCATCACCTGGTCGAGCTTGCGCTTCAGCAGCCGCACGCGCAGCAGCGACTTGACCCGCGTGAGCAACTCGAGCTTGTTCACCGGCTTGGTGAGGAAGTCATCGGTGCCGCACTCGACGGCCCGCTCGAAATCGCCCACCTCGTGCAGCGCGGTGACCATGATCACGATGATGTCCCGCGTGCGGGGGGAGGCCTTCATCTTCTGGCAGACCTCGAAGCCGGACATCCGCGGCATCATCACGTCCAGCAGGACGATGTCCGGGTCGCCCTCCTCGATGAGACGGATGGCCTCGATGCCGTCGGTGGCGGTGACGATCCGGCAGGGCAACTCCTCCAGGTAAGCCTGGATGAGCTCGAGGTTCTGGATGTTGTCATCGACGAGAAGAACCGTGGCGGTGGACAGGTCGGGCAGGGCGCCCTCCGCCATCTCTTCCTGAAGGGCCATCAGTGTTTCGCGATCAGTCATGGGCGTTCGCCTTCCGGCCGCTCAGAGACGGGGTCGATCCAGCAGGTCGTCGATGCGCTCGGCCAGGC
>JAXHTH010000060.1:0-16703 GCA_034211115.1 Planctomycetota bacterium
GCCGGCGAAACCCTGCGCTTCGCCAGCCACCTCCTCTGCGCCTGGCTGCTCGATCCGGCCGTGTTCGGCGTGATGGTCATGGTCAACGTCGTCCTCCAGGGCCTGAAGATGTTCTCAGACCTCGGGACGGGGGCGAGCATCATCCAGCACCCGCGCGGCGATGACGGGACGTTCCTGGACACGGCGTGGACGATCCAGGTCATCCGCGGGGCGTGCCTGTTCGTCGCCGCCAGCGCGCTGGCCGGACCTGTCGCCCTCTACCGCGGGCACGCCGAGCTCATGCTGCTCATCCCCGCCGCCGCGGTGAGCGGGTTGCTCAACGGATTCAACTCGACCGCTCCGTCCACCCTGCATCGGCGCCTGGCGCTGCGCAAGCTGACCCTCTTCGATCTGTCCTGGCAGTTCGCGGGCAGCGTCGCCACCGTGGTCTGCGTCCTGCTCATGCGCAACGTCTGGGCGCTCGTGCTGGGCGGGCTCATCCGGGCCGCGATCCGGCTGATCTCCACCCACACCGTGATCGCCGAGCGGCGCAACCGCTTCGCCTGGGATCGGAAGGCGGTCAACGACCTCGTGCGTTTCGGGCGCTGGATCTTCATCGCCACCGCGCTGACGTTCCTCTGCACGCAGGGGGACAAGCTGATCCTGGCGAGCACGTGGAGCGATCGCGATCTCGGCCTCTACGGCATCGCCTTCTTCCTCGCGATGGCCATTCCAGGCCTGCTGCGCCAGCAGGCCAATCGCGTGCTGTTCCCGCTTTACGCGCGGATCTCGCAGGAATCGCCGGACGCGCTGCGGCCGAAGATGCGCCGTGTGCGCCTCTGGCTGCACGCGGCGACGCTGGCGCCGATGTGCGTGCTCGCCATCTGGGGTCAGCCCATCGCCGAGTTGCTGTACACCCACAAGTACCAGGGGCTCGGCTGGATCCTCCAGATTCTCGCCATCGGCGGGATCTTCCATGCCGTCGAGCTGACGATGTCGCCCGTCCTGCTGGCGCGGGGCGATTCCTTCCGGCACATGATCGTGCTCATCTCGCGCGCGGCGCTGCTCATCGCCTGCATGATCGCGGGCGGGCTGCTCGACGGGCAGTTCGGGTTCGTGCTCGGCGTGGCCGTGGCGCAGGTGCTCTATTACCCGGTCCTCGCCTGGGCCGTCCATCGACACGGCGTGTGGATGCCGAAGCTGGACCTGCTCGTGATGGCGTCCCCCGCCGCCGTCGTCGCGCTGGGGATTCTCCTGTTCACGTAGGATGTTCATGAACGAGAAGGGCGTTTCAATCTGTCGGTCGAAGGGAGCGCGGGGATGAAGATCACCTTCGTGCTCTCCCATGCCGGACTCGCCGGAGGCGTGCGCGTCGTCGCGATCTACGCCCGCCTGCTTCAGCAGCGCGGTCACGAGGTGACGGCGATCTCGACGCGCTACCGCTGGCCGAGCCGGCGTGGACGCGCGATGGCGACGATGCGCCGCCTCGCCCGCCGCGCTGCGGGCCGGCCCGAGCCTTCGCACTTCAACGATGTGCCCGTCGCGCATCGCGCGCTCGAGCACGCCGGACCCGTCACCGACGCCCACGTGCCGGAGGGCGACGTCGTCGTCGCGACGTGGTGGGAGACCGCGCCGTGGGTGGCGGCGCTGTCGCCGTCCCGGGGCGCGAAGGCCTATTTCATGCAGGATTACGGCGCGCCGGGCCAGGAACTCGAAGACGTCGTGCCCACCTGGTCCCTGCCGCTGCACCTCATCACCATCTCCCGCTGGCTCGCCGACCTGATCGTCGAACATCGCGGCGAGGTGCCGATCAGCCTCGTTCCCAACGGCGTCGATCTCGATCTCTTCCACGCGCCGCCCCGCGGCAAGCAGCCGCAACCGGCCGTCGGGTTCGTGTATCGCGAGTCTCCGGTGAAGGGGGCGGACATCGTCCTCGAAGCGTTCCGTCTCGCCCGCCGATCGGTGCCGGATCTGAGGTTGCTCACCTACGGCCCGATGCCGCCGGAGGATGCGAACGCCTTGGCGGCGGGGATGACGTTCCATCATCGACCGGCGGATGAGAAGCTCGCGGGGATTTACGCGAGCTGCGATGCCTGGTTGTTCGCCAGCCGGCGGGAGGGGTTTGGTCTTCCGATTCTGGAGGCGATGGCCTGTCGCACGCCCGTCATCGCCACCCCCGCCGGCGCGGCGCCGGAACTGCTCGCCGACGGCGGCGGGCTCGTCGTCAACCGCGAAGATCCCGCCGGCATGGCCCGCGCGATCGAACACATCGCCGGCCTCGGCGATCACGACTGGCGATCGATGTCGGAACACGCCCACGCGACTGCGGCCCGGCATACCTGGAACGATGCGACCGATCGATTCGAGGCCGCGCTGTACGAAGCGATCGAGCGCGAGCGGGGCGCCCGACACCCGATCATCGATGAGGGGAGGCGTCTCAGCGCATGACCGAGCTGATTCCCATCGCGTTGTACGGCTGGATCGTCGTCGTGCTGATGATGTTCTCGATCCTGCCGCCGCGCCGCGCGGTCATCGCCTCCTTCCTCGGGGCCTGGCTGTTCCTGCCCCAGGCGCAGATCCCGGTCCCCGGCCTGCCGGACGTGACGAAGATCACCGTCACCAGCTTCGGCGTGCTCCTGGGGGCGATGCTGTTCGACAGCGGGCGCTTGATGCGCTTCCGCCCGAGCTGGGTGGACATTCCGATCGTCGCGTGGTGCCTTTCTCCGATGGCGGCGTCGCTGACCAACGGCCTCGGCGCCTACGACGGGCTGTCCGCGTGCCTGGATCAGATCGCCGCGTGGGGCGTGCCGTACCTGATGGGGCGGCTGTACTTCAACGATCTCGCCTCGCTGCGCGACCTCGCGATCGGCATACTCATCGGCGGACTCATCTATGTCCCGCTCTGCCTGATCGAGGTGCGGCTCAGCCCCCAGCTTCACCGCTGGGTGTACGGCGAGCGGAGCTTCGACTTCTCCCAGACCTACCGCTGGGGCGGCTACCGGCCGACGGTGTTCATGCAGCACGGGCTGATGGTCGCGATCTGGATGATCAGCGCGACCCTCATCGCGGCCTGGCTGTGGATGAGCGGCTCGCTCAGGCGACTGTGCAGCATCCCCATCTCGATGATGTTCGGCGCGCTGTTCGTCACGAGCGTGCTCTGCAAGTCGGCGGGCGCGCTGGTGCTGATGATGGGCGGGCTGGCGGTGATGGTCGCCGTACGCTACCTGCGCACGCCGGCCCTGATCCTGCTTCTCGTGGCGGCGCCGCCGCTGTACATCACGGTTCGCGCGAAGGGGATATGGGACGGCGATCAGCTCGTCGCGCTCGCCGCGCAGATCAACGAGCAACGCGCCGCGTCGCTGGAGGGTCGCTTCCTCAACGAGGTCATGCTCGTCGACAAGGCCTTCGGAAAACCGCTCTTCGGATGGGGCACCTGGGGCCGGTGGCGCATTCGAGACGACATGGGCCGGGACATCACCACCGCCGACAGCCTGTGGATCATCGCGTTGGGGCAGACGGGTCTGGCGGGGCTGACTTCGCTGCTGGCGGTGCTGCTGTTGCCCCCGCTGCTGCTGATGCGGCGGGTTCCGGTGCGGCACTGGATGCAGCCGGCGACGGGGGCGGCCGCGGTGCTCGCCGTCCTCCTTGTCGTCTACATGCTCGACAGCCTGCTCAACGCGATGGTCAATCCGATCTTCGTGCTCGCCGCGGGCGGGCTGAGCGGGTTTTACGTGATCGCGCCGGCGCTGCGCGCCCGGGCCGAGTCGCGCCGGCGGGCGGGAGCGGCCGATCGGCGCGCTCCGCCGCACCCGGTCCCCGCCGCCGTTCCCGCCGAGAAGACGGGATGACGATAGGGGGCACCGCATCGAGGATGAATCGACCATGCGCATCGTGAAGCGCACAATCCAAGGCAGGGGGGTGAAGCGATGAGAGCCGGCGAAGCGCTGTACGTGCTGCCCTCCCTGCGCGCCGGCGCCGGGGACGAGGGCGGGATCGTGCTCACCCGCAAGTTCATCGAGGGTGCGGCCGCCTATGCCGAGCGCTGGCCCGGGCCGGTCGTGGTGTGCATGCGCCGCCGCACGGGGGCCGACACGAACCTCGATCACGTCGAGGTGGATCCGGCGGATCTGCCGTTCGGGTTCCAGTGGCTGGAAGATGATGCCGCGGGCGTGGCCCGCCAGATCGGCGGGGCGCGGCTGGTCCTCGCGAGCCTGATCGATCATCACGTCCGGATGGCGACGATCTGCGCGCGCTGTGCAGTGCCGCTGGTCTATGTTTCGGAGTATTGCCTCCAGACGCGGCGGCAGATCATCCGGGCCGAGACGGCCAACCCGCTGCTCCGGTGGCGGCGGCAGTGGTGGACGATGCGCATCGAGCGGCAGTTCGAGCAGGCGCTGCGTCTCGCCGCGGGCGTGCAGTGTAACGGCACGCCCGTCCATGACGCCTATCAGAACGTCAACCCCAGCGCGCTGCTGTACTTCGACAGCCGTGTCCGCCGCGACATGCTTGCGACGCCGGAGGTCCTCGAGCAGCGCACGCGCGAGCTGCTCGACGGCAGGCCGTTGCGCCTCGCCTTCTCCGGCCGCCTGATCCGGATGAAGGGCGCCGATCATCTGCTGCCCGTCGCGGCCGGGCTCAAACGGCTCGGCGTGCCGTTCACCATGGACATCTGCGGCGGCGGGCCGCTGCTGGACACGCTCAAGCTGCGCATCCTGCGCCTCGGCCTCGCGGACCGGGTCCGGTTGCGCGGCGTGCTGGATTTCCGCCGCGAGCTGATGCCGTTCATCACCCGCCACGTCGACCTGTTCGTCTGCTGTCACCGCCAGGGCGATCCGTCATGCACCTACCTGGAGACGATGGCCTGCGGCACGCCGATCGCCGGATACGACAACGGGGCGGCGCGGGGGATTGTGAAACACTCCACGGTGGGATGGCTGAGTGCGCTGGATCGTCCGCGGGAGCTGGCGCAGCGGATCGCCCGACTGGATGATGACCGATCGCATCTCGCCGATGCCGCCGAGACAGCGCTGGCTTTCGCCCGCCGGCATACGTTCGAGGAGACGATGCAGCGGCGCGTCGATCACATGATCGAATGCTCGGACCGACAGAAGTTGAGTGCGGCGTCATGAAGAGACTCTGCGTCATCGTGCTCAATTACCGCCGCGCGGAGATGACGATCGAGTGTCTGCGCTCGCTCGTCGCGCCGATGTCCGGGCGGCCGGACCGGTGTGCCGTCGTCGTCGACAACGGCTCGGGCGACGATTCGGCCGACCGCATCGGCGCCGCGATCGACGAAAACGGCTGGAGCGACTGGGCCCGCCTCATTCCCTCGCCCGTCAACGGCGGATTCGCGGCCGGGAACAACATCGGCTTCGGGGCCGAAACCGCCCAGGCGTATCTTCTGCTGAACAGCGATGCCCGGTTGCGACCCGACACGATCGACCACCTGCTGGCGTCGATGGATCGACATCCCGAGGCCGGACTCATCGGGCCGCGCCTGGAAGGGCCGGACGGCGAGCCGCAGGTGAGCTGCTTCCGCTACCGCACGCCGATCAGCGAGATGCTCGTGGCGGCGGGGACAAGCCTGTTCGATCGGCTCTTCTCGCGCTTCATCGTCGCCGCGGGCCTGCCGCAGGCGCCGGCCGAATCGGACTGGGTGAGTTTCGCCTGCATTCTCATCCGGCGGGAGGTGATCGATCAGATCGGGCCGATGGACGAGCAGTATTTCATGTATTTCGAGGACATCGACTACGCGCGCCGCGCGCGGGCGGCGGGCTGGCGCGTCCTGTACGACCCGTCCGCCCGCGCCGTGCATCTGCGTGGCGGCACGTCGTCCGTCAAGAGCGCGATGAAGACCCGCGCGCGGGTGCCGAAGTACTATTACGAATCGCGCAGCCGGTACTTCGCGAAGTTCTACGGCGGGGCGGCGGGGCTCATCCTGACGAATATGCTGTGGCTCGCGGGACGATCCGTCGCCTTCGCGCGCGAGCTCGTCGGACACAAGCGGCCGCACGCCTGCCAGGGCGAATTCGTCGACAACTGGACCAACTGGCTCGATCCGCTGCGCCCGCCCTCGCCGGCGGGGGGAGGTGAGCTGTGAGCCGCTGGCCCGACTTCATCATCATCGGGGCGATGAAGTGCGCCACGAGCACGCTGCACGAGCAGTTGGCGCGCCAGGGCGGCGTGTTCATGTCGACGCCGAAGGAGCCGAATTTCTTCAGCGATGACGCGGCCTGGTCGCGCGGCGTCGACTGGTATCGCGGCCTGTTCGCCGATGCCCCGCCCGGCGCCGTGTGCGGCGAGTCGAGCACGCATTACACGAAGCTGCCGACCTATCCGTCGACGGTCGATCGCATGCGCCGGCATCTGCCGACGAATACGAGATTCATCTACGTCATGCGGCACCCGATCGATCGCCTTGTCTCGCACTATAAGCATGGATGGTCGCAGCGGACGATCACCGCGGAGATCGACGAGGCGGTGAAGCGGCATCCGGAGCTGATCGAGTACGGGTGTTACAGCCGCCAGCTCGAGCCGTATCTCGACGCGTTCGGACCGGCGCGCGTGCTCCCGGTGTTCTTCGATCGGCTGGAGGCGGCGCCGCAGGCGGAGCTGGAGCGGATCTGCGCCTTCATCGGCGGGCCGGCGGGGCCGAGATGGATCGACGATCTCCCGCGACAGAACGTGTCCGGCCGGCGCGTGCAGCGGACGCGCCTCCGCAGTCTGCTGCTCGATTCGCCGTCGCTCCGCGGGCTGGCGCGGCGCACCGTTCCCCGGCGTATTCGGCGCCGCATCGAGGCGCGGTGGACGATCAGGGTGAACGTCGAGCTGCCGACGGAGACGGAACGGAAGTTGACGACGGTGTTCGACGAGGATCTTGCCCGGCTCGGGCGATGGCTGAACCTGGACCTGCGCTGCGGGAGCTTCAAACAGATCGCACGACGCGTCGAGCCGGCCTGGATCGAACACCGTCGGGGGAGAGTCGCATGACCGAGGGAACTCGAACAGCCCGCGAAGTGATCGGCGTGGTGGCGATCGGCCGCAACGAGGGCGAGCGCCTGCGCCGATGCCTGGAATCGGTGCTCGGGCGGGTCGCCGCCGTGGTCTACGTCGACTCGGGCTCGGCGGATGACAGCGTCGCGATGGCGCGCTCGAAGGGCGTGGACGTGATCGAACTCGATCCCGCGGCGCCGTTCACGGCCGCGCGGGCGCGCAACGCGGGGGTGCATCGCCTCAGGGAGCTCAATCCCGACGTCGCGTTCGCGCAGGTCGTCGACGGCGACTGCGAAGTCATCGACGGCTGGCTCGAAGCCGCGTTCGACGTGATGCGCGCGGAGCGCGATGTCGCGATCGTGTGCGGGCGGAGACGCGAACAGAATCCCGAAGAGAGCGTCTACAACCGGCTGTGCGACATGGAATGGAACACGCCGGTGGGCGAGGCGCCGGCGTGCGGGGGCGATGCGCTGATCCGGCTCGACGCGTTCCACGCCGCGGGCGGCTACGACGTCTCGCTCATCGCGGGCGAGGAGCCGGAGCTGTGCTTCCGCCTCCGTGAAGAAGGGTGGCGCATCCTGCGCATCGATCACGACATGACGTGGCATGATGCCCGCATGATGCGGTTCCGGCAGTGGTGGACACGCGCGCTGCGCAGCGGACACGCCTACGCGGAGGGGCGCGCCATGCACGGCGATGCGCCCGAGCGCTTCCGGGTAAGCGAGTTTCGATCGATCATCGAATGGGCGGCGCTCCTCCCGCTGCTCGCGCTGGGACTGGCCTGGCCGACGTGGGGACTGAGCCTGCTGCTCTTCGGCGGTTATGTTCTGCTGTGGCGGCGCATCCGGCGGTGGCGGCTGCGCGAGGGGGAGAGTCCCCATAATGCGTCGCTCTACGCGGGCCACTGCGTGCTGAGCAAGTTCCCGCAACTGATCGGAGTGGCGCAATACTGGTGGAACCGCGCCCTGGGCCGGCGCGCGACCCTGATTGAATACAAGAACGGCGCGGCGACCCGCGACGGGGGCGCCGATGCCCAGACCGGACCGACGCCGATGTCGATCATGTACGTGGGAGGCACGCTGCCGGCGCGGTCGGAGACGTTCGTCTACCGGGAGGTGCTCACCCTGCGGGACCTGGGGATCGATGTGCATCTCGCGTCGGTGCATCCGCCGGAACGGGGGCTGGGCGACTTGCGCGTCGAAACGCTGGCGGAGGAAGCGATCGAGATCTACGGTCGCGGGATCGGCGCCCTGCTGGCCGGCGCGTCGCGTGAAAGTCTCCGGCATCCGTTGCGCGCGTTGATGACGATGGGTCGCGCCGTCCTCGATGCGATCGGCGCGTCGGACGTGCCGTTGCGGCGCCGTCCGAAGATTCTCTGGCAGGTCATCGCCGGCCTGGCCCTGGCGCGACGGGCGCGAGGCAGACGCATCGGCCACATCCACGCGCACATGGCGCACGTGCCGACGACGATCGCCATGTACGCCGCGCGTCAACTGGGAACCACCTTCAGCTTCACCGGCCACGCCATGGACATCTTCCGCGCGAAGACGCTGCTGGAGGCGAAGCTTCGCCGGGCGTCGTTCGCCGCGTGCATCAGTGAATGGCATCGCCGGTTCTACCGGAAGCTGGCGCCCGTCGGCGAACAGAAGCTGCCGATCGTGCGGTGCGGTGTCGACGTCGATGTCTTCGCCCCGGCCGATCGGGCGGGCAGGAAAGCCGAACTTCGCATCCTCTCGGTAGGCAGGCTCGTGCCGAAGAAGGGATTCGATGTGCTGATCGACGCGCTGGCGCAACTGGGCGACGATGCCAACGGGGTGCGCTGCACGATCGTCGGCGACGGGCCGGAGCGCGGCCGTCTCGAAGAACTGGTCGATGAACATCAACTCGGCGATCGGGTCGAGCTGACGGGGGCGAAGGGCAACGATGAGATCCGCGGGCTGATGCGGCGCGCCGATCTGTTCGTCCTGCCGTGCCGCGTCGATGCATCGGGCGATCGTGACGGAATCCCGGTCGTGCTGATGGAGGCGATGGCGTGCGGGCTGTGCGCGGTGAGCGGGGATCTGCCCGCCATCCGCGAGCTGATCATCGACGGCGAGGGGGGCGTGCTTGCGGAGCCCGGCGATGTTTCGGCGCTGACCGGGGCGCTGCGCGAACTCATCGGGGATTCGGCGCGGCGCGATCGTCTCGCGGCCGCGGGCCGGCAGCGCGTCGTCGAGGAGTTCTCACTCTCGGTCAACGTCCAGCGCCTCCTTTCCGCCTTCAGCCGGGCGATGAAGGTCAGGCGAGGATCGGATCCTCCGGCCGTCGCGCCGAAGCACGATATCGGGAATGACGAACAGGGGGATCGCGCGAAGGGCGCGGGCGTGGTGCCGTGCGGGTCCGGAGAGCGTTGAGCGCGGGGGCGGAAGACGGAGGAGCGTGCGATGTCACGACGGTATGTGTTGATTACGCCGTGCCGCGACGAGGGCGAACATCTGCCCGTCACCATCGAAAGCGTGGCGCGGCAGACGATCCTTCCCGCGCGGTGGGTGATCGTGGATGACGGGTCGAAGGACAATACGGCCGAGGTTCTCGCGGACGCCGCGGCGCGCCATGCGTTCATCCGGATCGTCACCCGCGCCGACCGTGGCGGGCGCGCCGTCGGCCCGGGCGTGATCGAGGCCTTCTACGCCGGGCTCGAGACGATCGATCTGGACGAGTATGAGTATCTCTGCAAGCTGGACGGCGATCTGGATCTCCCCGCCGATTACTTCCAGCGCGTCATGGAGCACTTCGAGCACGATGCTTATCTCGGCAATTTCTCCGGAAAGTCGTACGTGCGCGAGAATGGCCGGCTGGTGTCCGAACGACTCGGCGACGAGAACGCGATCGGGGCGGCGAAGTTCTATCGCGTGCCGTGCTTCCGCGACATCGGCGGGTTCGTGCGGCAGGTGAGCTGGGATGGAATCGACGGCCACATGTGCCGTCTCCGCGGCTGGATCGCACAGTCCGAGGACGACGAGGCGCTGCGCTTCGTTCATCTGCGGCGCATGGGATCGAGCCAGCGGAGCCTGTGGGCAGGCCGGAAACGCTGGGGGCGCGGCAAGTACTTCATGGGATCAACGCTGCCTTATGTTGCGGCCGTGTCGCTGTATCGCATGTTTGAACGTCCCTACATCGTGGGCGGCATCGGGATTCTCCTTGGTTATGTCCGGGCGATGCTGGGACGGGAGGAACGGTTCAGTGATCCGGAGTACCTGCGGTTCTTCCGGCGTTTCGAGCGGTGCGCGCTGCTGCACGGCAAGGCGTATGCGATCGGAAAGTTCAACGGCGAGGTGCGCGCGCGGTTCGCCCCGCCCGCGGAAAGGCCGGTGGGCGAGACCACGAACGACGAGCCGGCGCGGAGAGAGGCGGCGTAGCAGTTCCATAATCAAGAGGCGGCAAGAGGCAATATGACTTAACGACGGTGAACGAACGTGAGGAAGGGAGAGAGACACAAGACCGTCCTTGCCGTGTCGAGCGGCGGTGGACACTGGGTCGAGCTCATGCGCATCGCGCCGGCGCTCGACGATGCCGACGTGGCGTTCGTGACCGTGCAGCGCGAGTACGCCGATGACGTGGGCGGGCGGCGATTCTACGTCGTCAACGACGCGACGCGGTGGAACAAGCTCGCGGTCGCCCTCATGGCGCTGCGGCTTCTGGTCATTATATTGTGGGAGCGGCCGGACGTGGTGATCACGACCGGGGCCGCGCCGGGGTATTTCGCCCTGCGGTTCGGGCGGTGGATCAAGGCGAAGACGGTCTGGCTGGACAGCATCGCCAACGCCGAGGAGCTGTCGATGTCCGGGCGCATTGCCGGGCGGTATGCGGATCTGTGGCTGACGCAGTGGCCCGACCTGGCCGGCGATGAGGGACCGGAATTCGCGGGAGCGGTGCTGTGATCTTCGTCACCGTGGGACATCAGATGCCCTTCGATCGGCTGATTCGCGTTCTGGACGCGTGGGCGGAGCGCGAGGGGCGGGCCGACCTGTTCGGGCAGATCGGCGAGGGGGAGTACTGGCCGAGTTACTTCCCCGCCGCACCCTTTCTCACGCCGGCGCAGTTCCAGGAGCGGATGCAACGCTCGGACGCGATCGTCTCACACGCGGGGACGGGGACGATCATCGCCGCGTTGCAGCTCGGCAAGCCGATCCTGGTCCTGCCGCGCCGGGCGGACCTGGGCGAGACGCGCAACGATCACCAGTTCGCGACGGCCGATCACTTCGAGCGGGCGGGGTATATTCTCGTGGCGCGCAGCGAGGCCGAACTGGCGGCGAAGATGGACGATCTCAGAACATTCTCGCCCAGCGCGCACCTGGGCGACAAGGCGTCGCCCGAACTGCTGAATCGCATTCGCGCGTTCATCACCGCGGCATAGGCGGGCGTCGGCAGGGGGTCATCGCCAGGCGCGGAGGCGGCGGGTGAGCGACGGTGGTGCACTTGGTGCAACTCCATGTCCTGAGCTTGGTTAGCACGAATCGTGCGCGGTCCGGGCCCGCCCTTCGACGAGAATCATGAAAAAAGTCGGGGATGTCTTGACAACGCCCCCCCCCCCGGTGGTAGATTGGTGGGTGTCGAGTGTTCTATGGGTGCCCGGGGCGCCGTGTCGGGCGGCCGGGCGATGGCAATCCTGGAATGGAAGGAGACGTGTCATGGTGCGCACGCGATATCGCGCTGCGGGTCACTTGGTGGTCCTTACGGGCGTCGTGTGCTTCGGTTGCCCCGAGATGAATCAGCCTGCGGCAGCCGATGAGACAGGCGACTGCTGGCGCGCCGTATACGGGAGTTGCTGCGAGACCGGTTATGGAATGACCTGGGTGGAATGCTGGCCTGGGTCGTACAACTGCTACGGCGACTGGGTGCACGATGACTACTTCTGGGCGGAACGCATGGGGTCATACGGGTGGGATCCACCGATCGAAGGCTATACGGGTGAGATCAAATGCGAGTTCTACGATCCCATCTGCGCCTTCGGTCAAAACCCGACCGCATGCAAAACAGGCCAGACGCTACGAGCGTTGTATTGCGTCGGCGTGGTGCCTCAAGGCGAGTACGACTGCGAAGATTGATCGGGCTAGGCGATCTGGTGATCGGTGATAGTGGAGCAACTGGTGGTATGAACGGGACCCAAATCGCAGGAACGACCATGTTGGCGAGGTGGCTGTGCCGGCGGCTTTTCAAGTTGCAGCACGTGCTGGCTGTGTTGTGCGTGGGGGGCGTGGCATCGTTGGGCGCGGCGGGGGACGATGCGCAACCTGAAGGGGCGAACAAGCCGGGTGAGATGTGGACGAGCCGAGGTCATATGGCGACGGCCGGAGCGAGTTACTATGTCATCAGCGTGCCGCATCCGATCGGCGAAGAAGAATGGGATATGTACGCAACCGAACTCGTTCTGAGCGAGGCACAAGGCCGGGAGTTTCGGCGTCTGTACGGAGCTTATCTGGTCGAAGACCGCGCGTACCGAGCCGAGTCAATACAACCACTGTGGGAGCGCTCGGGCAAGATCGCGGCCTCGAATGATCTCTACACGAACGAGGCGACGGCAAAGAGGTTCGCTGAATTGATGTCCGACCGCGCGGCGGCGTTGCCCGGTCTCCTGGCGATCGAGAACCGGCTCTTCGAAGGGGTCGCGGCCTACCTCAGCGAGGAGCAACTCGATTTGATGGAGCATGTGCGGAACCAGCGGCGACGCGCGCGGTGCAACGCGGCGCACTGCCGTTTTCCGGGCTCCATGATCGACCTGTCGCGTATGCTGTACCGGGCTTCGGAAGAAGGCCTGGATTTGACGCCGGCCGATCCAGAGATGTTCCGAATGCTCCTCGACGAGTATGACTGGGTGATCACGCCGCTGTTCGAGAGACGCCTCAAGTTGAACCTGCGAACCCAGGTCGAGGGCAACGTGCTCATGGCACGTGCGGCTGAACTCTGGGCGGTCCAGGGTGCCGAAACCGAGACGAAGGCGGCCGCAGAGGAACTCGACCGTCAGCGCCGCGCCTTGAACCGAGGGGAGATACGCACGGCAAGGCGGATCCAGGAGCTCAACCGAATGTACCTCGCGCTCCTCGCGGCGGAACTGCCGGCGGACACACGACGTGAACTCATCGACCGATTCAATGGGTCAACGTATCCGGTGGTGTATCCCGATCCGTACGATGCTCACGCGGTGTTTGAGGCAGCGCTCGCAATGCCGGATCTCAGTGATAAGCAACGTGGTGAGTTGAAGAGTGCGCTCGAGCTATACAGAGTCCAGCAGGGCGAAGTGACGGACAGGATGTTGAGGCAGTACCTCGACTGGAAACAGAGAACGGGGGTAGTCTCCGGATACGGATTCGACGAGTACGACGCGTACAGCGAGGCGATGCGCAAGTTGCAGGGTTCGCGTCAGGCCGTCGCTGATATGGCGTTGGCGATGCTCAGGGAGGCATTGACGGAGAGCCAACAGGCGGACCTGACACCGGAGCTGGCAGCGTGGGAGGATCGCGCCAGCGCCTTTGAGGCTCACGATGCGTTGATTCAGGAGCGGTTCCAGCTCGCCGGCTGGCAGTGGCCGCGACCGTACGATTGATTGAGGAATAACGAGTGGGCCCGGTCGACAGCGCCGATCGTGCTCGCTGGCTTGGTCCACGTTGCGCCTCTGGGGCGCGGATCAGCGCTGATGTGACGGGTCGACTCACTTCCGCTCGTCGGACTGGACACGGGCGGAGGCGTCGGGCTGTGGCTCGCCGGCCGGCGCTTCGCCTTCTCCGGCCTCCTCGCCGACGGGAATCGAGCCGATGTGATCGACGAACCAGTCCACGGTCGCCCCCACCATCATCTCGAGGCTGATCGCATCGTTGAAGAGGCGCGTGGCATCGGGGATCTCGAGGATCTGGTGGGTGGAAGGCAGCCGGCCGCCTTCGGCGCGGTGCTGGGCCGCGAACTCGGTCTCCTGCTCGGCATAGATGAGCAGCGAAGGCGCCTTGACCTTTGCCGCCGCCTCGATCTCCTTGCCGCACATCGGCCCGCGCACGACGATCGACTTGATCCGCGGATCGACGCCGAGCCGCAGGGCGAGCATGGCCCCGGTCCCGGAGCCGACGAGGCCGAGCCGGTCTTCATCGACCTCGTTCAGCGGGCGGATGGCGTTGACGACGATCTTCAGATCGTTGTACAGGCGATCCTCGGTGGCATCATCGAGTTCGCCCTCGCTGTGACCGTGGCCGGTGAAGTCGGGTCGAACGGCGATGATGCCGCGCTTGGCGAGGCGCTGGGCGATGGGGATGGTGCGCGTGCTGCGGCCGTCGCTCTCGAAGCCGTGGGCGAACACGACGGCGGGATACGGTCCGCTGCCGCGCGCGGTGCCGGGCGGAAGGTCGGCCTCGCAGGAGATCATCTGCCCCAGGTCGTTGTAGAGCTTCATGGCCAGCGTCTTCACGCCCGGCTGCTGCTGGGGACGCGTCTTCACCCAGCGCTCGATGATGGCCTTGATCATCTCGTCGGTGACGGGGGTGAACTCGGCGTAGAAGTCGGCGACGGAGGTGAACTTCGCCGGGCGATGGGGAATGACCACGAGGTCGGCGGCGTCGTGAAGCTGCCAGGCGGCCTCGCCGGACCCGGCGGGGGCGGCGGCGACGACCTTCCGCGCGCCGCGGTCACGCACCGAAGCGATCGCCCCCAGCATCTTCGCCCCGGTCGCGACGCCCTGGCCGATGATGACCACCGTCCGGTCGCGCACATCCATCTCGGGGAGGATGGCGCGCATGCGGCTTCGGCGGCGCTGCACCTGCCGGAAGACTTCCCGCGCCGGAGCCACCATCTGCTGGCTGGTGAGCTGATGCCAGCGGGCGGTGGATCGGATCATCGAGATGCGGCCGTGCTCATCGACGGCCCCCACGACATGATCGGGCTTCTTCGGTGCCGTGAGGTTCTCGATGATGAGCAGGTCGAGGGCGGACTCGAGGGCCTGGGCGATGATCTCGGCGATGGGCACCCCGCCGCTGACGAGCCCCAGCACGATCGGATCTTCGCTCTTCAGAAACGACAGGTGGCGAGCCAGCTCGTGCGCCGCCTCGCGACGATTGTGGAACAGTCGCATCGCGGAGACCTCCTCTCTGGACTCGCCCGCGCGGGCCCTGCGCCGGGACGACCGGCGATCGGCTCGCGGCGGTCGTTCTCCCCTCCAACACCATTCTGCCATAGATCGACGATATCGCCAGCCGGTTCAGGGGCGATCGTCGGCGGATGTTCCCTTGGGCGCGGGGGCGGCGGTGTCCGGATCGGCCAGGGCGAGACACCAGGCGGGTCCGGCGAGGGCGCGGCCGTCGATGGACACAGTCATCCACTTTCCGCCGATCAGCCGCTTGCCCGGCTCGATCGCCGACCAGGGGACGCTCATCGCCTCCGCCCCGCACCAGCGGATGATCCGCGCGGGCATGAGGTGCAGGTGGTGCTCATCGGCGGCGACGTGGACGCAGTAGCCGAGGTTGATGGCGCCGAGGCGGAAACTCTGGAAGGTGCGCCGCACCGCGTCGGGGGCGGGATCGACCGGCGGGTAGCGCATCGTCAACGGCCGCCAGCCGGCGCGCATGATCGCCCAGATGAGAAACCACGCCAGCAGGAGGTCGAAGATGAGGAAGCCGATGAGGAGGAGGGTGATCCGCATCAGGCGACTCCGGCCGCCGCGGGTCGCCGTCGGCCGCGAAGCAGCGGCTTGAGATACCGGCCGGTGTGGCTTCTTTTGACGGCGGCGATGCGCTCCGGCGGGCCGGCGGCCACCACGCGACCGCCCTGCTCGCCGCCCTCCGGTCCCAGGTCGATGATCCAGTCGGCGCACTTGATGACATCGAGGTTGTGCTCGATGACCACCAGCGTGTTGCCCTGGTCGGCAAGGCGGTTGAGGACGTTGAGCAGCTTCTCGACGTCGGCGAAATGCAGGCCGGTGGTGGGTTCATCGAGCACGTAGAGCGTGTGGCCCCCGGACTGGAGGCCCAGCTCGCTGGCGAGCTTGATCCGCTGCGCCTCGCCGCCCGAAAGCGTCGTCGACGGCTGGCCCAGGTGCAGGTAATCCAGGCCGACATCGTGAAGGCATCGCACCATGCGCTGGATGCGGCGATGGGCGTCAAAGAACTCCACCGCCTCCTCGACGGTCATCTCGAGAATGTCGGCGATCGTCTTGTGGCGATAGGTCACCTCGAGCGTCTCGCGGTTGTAGCGCTTTCCTCTGCACACTTCGCAGGTGACGAAGACATCGGGGAGGAAGTGCATCTCGATCTTCTTCACGCCCTGGCCCTGGCAGGCCTCGCAGCGCCCGCCCTTGACGTTGAAGCTGAACCGGCCGGGCGGATAGCCGCGCAGCCGCGCCTCGCGCGACTGGGCGAAGAGCTTGCGGATGTCGTCGAAGATGCCCGTATACGTCGCGGCGTTGGAGCGGGGCGTGCGCCCGATGGGCGACTGATCGACCTCGACCACGCGGTCGATCTTCCCCAGGCCGTTGACGCGGGTATGCGCGCCGGGGTTGATGCGTGAATGATGGACGGCCCGGCGGGCGGCCTTGAAGAGCGTCTCGTTGACGAGCGTCGACTTGCCGGAGCCGGAGACGCCGGTGACGCAGATGAAGCCGCCGAGGGGGAAGGGCACGTCGATGGACTTGAGGTTGTTGGCCCGCGCGCCCCTGACCACCACGGCGTCGGATTCGCTGATCGGTCGCCGGCGACGCGGGGTGGGGATCGACCGCC
>JAXHTH010000061.1:0-4738 GCA_034211115.1 Planctomycetota bacterium
TGATTGGGCAGGTTCGGCGGGCGCGACCGCAGCTCGCTCAGCTCCGCCGCGAACTCCTCCAGGTTCCGGAAGTCGTAGTACTCGCTGGCGTAGCGGATGTAGGCGATGGGGTCGATCTCCCTCAGCCGGGCCGCGACTCGCCGGCCGATCTCCTCGCTGAGCACCTCCCGGTCGAACTCCCGGTGCACCTCGTCCTCGACCGTGCGGACGAGATCATCCTTCACGTCCTCGGGGATGGGGCGCTTGCCGCACGCGGCCTGCACGCCGCTGAGGATGTTGTCGGCGTTGAACGGCACCCGCGAGCCGTCCTTCTTGACCACCATGAGCCGATGGGTCTTCTCCACCCGCTCATAGGTGGTGAAGCGTCGATGACAGGAGAGGCATTCGCGTCTTCGGCGAATGACCAGCCCGCCTTCCGAGGCCCGGCTGTCGATCACCCGGTCCTCCGCCCTGCCGCAGTAGGGACAAATCACGGCCGACCCCTTCCCGCCCAACATCTGGGCCGCCAACGGCGTGGGATGCCGAAGGGTGGTATCTTGCCGGTTGAGGGCCCGGCCGTCAAATGGGGGGAAGGAAGCGACGGAGCGACGAAGGGGAGCGCGCCGGCCCGCTCCGGGGGCCGGGCCCGGCGGCCCCCGACGAGCCGACCCCCCATTCACGCAAGCGAGCGAGCCGGGCGGTCTCCCGCCCCGGGTGCCGCGTGCCGCCGCTCGGCCCTGCTCGCGCACGGCTGATCCTCTCTCCACACGCCGCGACTCAGGATGCCGAAGCCGCTGGCGCGTCGCCATCGCCTGTCTTGTCCGCGGCCTGCTCCACGGCCTGGGCGGCGACTTGCTTCACCTGCTGCTCGAGTTGCGGAGGCGGGGCGGGCTCTCCGTAGGGCAGGATCACCCGCCGCACGAAGCGCGATGCGTCGTCATAGAGCTCGCGGTCCGTCGGCATGACTCGCACTTCCTTGAACCGCACAAGAGACAGAGCGTCGAAGTATCGGCGCATGTCAAAACGCAACTTGGCCGCTCTGTCCCGCCAATCATCCGCTTCGAGTCGGAGTTGATGTAGCGGCTTCGACCAGATCTCATGTTCGTGCTTGCGGCGTTCTTCCTCTGGCGCCGAATACAGGTATTCTTGCCAGAACATCATGCGAAGCAGCGTCTCGTTTCGGAATTGCCGACCTCCCGGCCGGCGGGCGTCCAGAAGCTTGAGCAGGCGATAGGTGTTGCGCAGGCGCGAAAGACTGCGGGGGTTGGCAAAGCCGTGTGTTCCGGCAAGATCCTCGAAGAGCCCGCGCTCGCCGGTCGTTTCGGTCATTTCGCGCTGAAGCTGCTCATCGAGCATGCGCCGCTGCGCGCGCCCGACTTCTCGCTCCTCCGTCTGTTGCTCACGGCCCTCGGCGTTCGCGGCATCGTCACCCGCGGACTTTTCGCCGCGACGCTTGCCCCCTGAGTCAGCGTCTCGGTCCGTCACCGTGTCCTGCCCGGCATCGTCAGTCCTGCCCTCGCCTGAAGCTCTTGAGTCAGGTCGTTGATCGGCGCCCTGCCGGTCGGCTCGGTCCCCTGCGGAATCGGTCGAGACTGCCCTCGTCTCGGCCCACGCGTCATCGGAGATGATCGGCTCGCGCCCCGGATCGATGTCGCCGTCGCGCGTGTCCGGGAACAACCGGCTCTCAACGAACCCGTGCAGAGACTCCGGCGTCGGCCGTTCAAGTCGGATCGGAAGCTGGATGATCTTCCCGAGGTAGTCGCGGGCGATGGCGCGCTTGGAGCGCGTCTCGTCCGCCAGCGGCGCGTACTGCTCCTCGACCGCGCGGAAGGCGATGCGATGATCGATCGCGATGCAGACGATCACGTGCGGCAGGTCCATCACGAGGCGCACCGCATCGAGCGCCTGCGTGATGGCCTTCTGCCCGCAGCGATCGAGATCGTCGATCCACACGATGAGCCGGCGCGGGGTCAACAGCCTCCGACCGAGCCACGTCGCGCGAACGCGTTTGATCGCATCCTTGTTCGCCAGGTCCGACCAGAACTTACGATCAAGCTGGTGTTTTCCTAGCCAGAGGAACCAGCGGCGCAGGCCCGACCCGAGACGGAAGGCACAGGCGCTCTCGATCTGCCCGCGCAGCACGGGCAGCAGGCCCAGTTCCTTGTCGTGCTTGGGCAGGTTGACCGCATCGGCGAACTGGCGCGTCGCCGGGTGAGCGACGAACTCATCGACTATCCGGTAGATCACGCCGATCGCGCCGATGACGCCCGCCAGTCCGACGACCTTCAACGTCGTTAGCTGGCCGAACATCGCAACCACCACTGATGGCACGAGCCAGACGAAGAGGTGCGCGGCGACGAGAAGGAAAACGATGAGCCACAACAGCCGACCGACAACACGATGCAACCGGCTCCAGGCGAATTGCCCGCGCAGGCACCAACGCCCGATATAGGACGCATCGGCCTCGATCCCGCGCAGGACCTCCTGGGCGAGCCCGGCCGGGACCGAGTCGGTGTTCTCGTACCGCCAGGCGTTGAACCAGACGAACGCGAAGCGCCCGCCGGGCCGCCGTTTGCGCAACTCATCCTGAACGAGACTCATCACGCTGGTCTTGCCCGCCCCCCAGTCGCCGAGGAGGGCAAGGGTGAAGGGCGTATCCTGGCGGTTAGAATCGAACATGGCCGCGAGGGCATCGATGAGCGACTTGCGTCCCAGCCGATCCTCCTTCGCGGGCCTGTCCACGCCGAGGGTGGGGACGCCGGTGAGGTCGAGCGGTGCGGTCTCTGCGCGTGCCTTCGCATCAAAGCGAATCTCCGCCGTACCACTGGCAGACTTGGTGCGACTTGAGGCTCTCAGGGCAGGGAAAGCGTCGCCGTACTTCTCTGCCCAGGCGGCAACCACTCGCACTATTTCACTACGCTCGATGCCCTTGCCCTCGAGCATAGCCTCATATCTCTCGAAGATCCCCAGCAGCTCAGGTGGCCGCAATGCGGCTCTCCACCAAGTGACGACCTTATCCCAGCCTTCGGGGATGCCTTGCTCAAGGCGGAATGCTTCGGGCGCAAGCGGATTCGAAAGGTCTACACCAGAATGGCCGATCCATAGAGGTCGCTCGAAGAACCGCCAAGCGATTCGTCGCCGCTGCTCATCGTCCTCCTCGAACATTCCTTGACGCAGGAGCCCAACATCGGCGCGCGCCGCGGCGAACGAGATCGACCGAGCAACATGGCGAGCTGCAGGCAAGCCGTCAGTCGCGCTGAATGCCGCTCCCGCTGAAACATCTAGTGCATCCAACGCCAGTTTCGCCGACAGATGTGCGTCCCCTTCGGCTGCCGCCTCAGCCGCCGCGACAGCTTGGCTGATAGCCGTGATCCCGAGCGATCTGACCGCCCAATCCTCCACATCTTTAAGGCCAGCGCGGAGCAACCTAAGCCGAGAGACCCCGATATCCGCGTCCTGGCCAGCTGCTGAGGCCGCGATCGCTGCCCCGAAGACCGCCGCTTCCGTCGTCGCATATCCAGGCACCTTGACCTCAGGTGGTGCGTCCGCCGCTAAGACCACCGTAGGCAGCACCCGGAGTGCTGAGCGCGCAGCCAGAGCCACTTGGCTCCAAGTGCTGAGCTCAGAAACTTCCTCTGCGGATATGGCCCCTACTTCCGAGGTGACCTCACCGCCGACCTGCTGCTCGACCGATTGTGCCTCAGACATTGCCCCCTCGTCGCGCATGGTCGCGCTGCCTCCAACATCCTGGCCCGGTCCGCCTTGGACGTCCTCCGAATGCGCTTGAGCTTGTCCGGGTTCATCAGGCTGCTCGGTAGCTGCGGAGGCCTGCTCACGCGGCGTCGCCTGCTGGGCGGGCGAATCCAGCGGGCTCACGCTCGACGCGCCCGGCAGTTCGGAACCCTTCTCAAATGGCGTGGATTTCAACGTGCGCTTCTCGAATCCCTCGTTGAATCCCTCGTCGAATCTCTTCGCCGTGGCCTCAGGCGCCCCATCCTTCGATGGGTCGGGCTCCTCCGGCGGCCCGTCTTTCTGCGGTGGCGTGCTTTCCGCCATGTTCGTGCCTCCCCGCGAAGGTGTGCCAGTTGACGCGCCGCGCCGGCGCGCGGCGCCCGGCCCGAGGTCTTTCCAGCTCAGCCTCCGCCAACTGGGCCCTGTCTCCGGCTCTGGACCCGCGGGCCGGAACATTGTGGGCTCGATTATAACGTCTGGGGTGAGCCGATGGGCCCTTACCCCGACCCTCTCCCGGCCCCGGAAAGGGGAGAGGGAGAAGAGGCCCCGTCGTCGATCAGCGGCCGGGGACGGGAGAGGCGCGGTCTGATCTTCGCCGGCGTCCGCGGGCCGTCGGCCCGCGGCTGTGGGGGCTGTCGCGACAGTGGAGGCGCCCGGCGAGGATCAGGGGCCTGTGCGCGTGTGTGAATGTGCCAATGTGCCGATGCCGGCTGATCCCTGACCCCTCCTCCCTTCCGACCTCTCCCTCAAGCCTCCTTCTTCCCCGGCCGATCTTGACCGGGGCCGATCGGGGCCTATGTTCTGGTGAACCATGTTTCTGAACCGCACCACCACGACGACGACCACCACTACGACGACTCCCACCCCCGGTGGGAGCTGACGGCCGTCCTTGTGTTGCGGATCCCCAGTTGACCGATGCAGGCACGGCCGAGAGGCCGTGCCTGTTGTTGTTGGGGAAGGCATCATGGGATCATGGCATCAAGGCATCAAGGGGAGGGATCAGGGATGAGGGGCTGGAAGCGGCGTG
>JAXHTH010000062.1:0-34392 GCA_034211115.1 Planctomycetota bacterium
GTAGTCGCGCAGGCCGTGAAAGGCATGGTTGATCCGCGTTTCCAGGGCCAGTTCCGACGCCTTTTCCTCGATGACCTCCTCCGGACATCGGTCGAGGAACTCGACGGGATTGTGGTTGACCTCGCGCCAGAGAGCGGGGTCGAGTTCGCGGAAGACCTCGAACACCTCCGGATACCACGTCCAGTACAGGTTGCTCGCCAGGTCTCGCAGGCGCCCGGTCATCGCCAGCATGCCATCCTCCGTCATCCGGTCCTGTTGTTGTGGATCTTGCGCCATGATCGTTGCAGCCTCATCAGGAAAACGCGCCTCGCCCGCCCGACCGCCATACCGTATGATGATCTCCCTCCGTAACGAAAGATCGCACACGAGACCAGCAGGAGCGATCGAAGGCGTGCACATCATGCTTCGGCCCGACGCACCGCTCCACCGGGAATTCTCCGAGCCGCGCATCAGCCTTTCTCTCAGTTAGGGATGAATGAACCAATGACAGAAAGCTTCCCTGCCTCGACGCAAACGGACGAACGACCCGTCATCTGCGGGTCGGAAGACCGGGTGACCGAGACGATGGGCCGACGCGGCCGGGCGCAGCTCACAGAGCACTCCCCCGAGTTCGACGCGATCGACAGCGCCTGTGCCATCGCGCTTCACATGCACCAGCCCCTCATCCCCGCGGGCGGGAAGAACCTCAAAACCGCGGCGATCATCAGCAATCTCCAGTACATGTTCGACCATCCCGATGAGGGCGACAATCACAACGCCCCCGTCTTCCGGGACTGCTACAAACGGATGGGCGAGTTCGTGCCCGAGCTTCTGGGTGAGGGCAAGCGGCCGCGGGCGATGCTCGACTACAGCGGCTGCCTCCTCTGGGGCCTTCAGCAGTCGCAGATGAACGACGTGTTCGACCGGCTGAGGCCGCTTGCGACGGACCCGGCGTATGCCGAGTGCGTGGAGTGGCTGGGCTGCCCCTGGGGTCATCCCGTCGCCCCGTCCACGCCCATGCAGGATTACCGTCTGCACGTCCGCGCGTGGCAGCATCAGTTCGCCGGTCTTTTCGGCTTCGAGGCGCTTGAGCGTGTCCGCGGCTTCTCCCCCGCCGAGATGGCGCTGCCCAATCACCCCGACGTCTGTTACGAGTTCGTCAGCATTCTCAGGGAGTGCGGCTACGAGTGGGTCATCGTGCAGGAGCACACCGTCGAACGGCCGGGTGATGGCGGACCCGTGCAGCAGCCGCACGTTCCGCACCGGCTGGTGGCGAGGAACTCGAAGGGCGAGACCGCCGAGATCATCGCGATCGTGAAGACGCAGGGCAGCGACGCCAAGCTCATCGGGCAGATGCAGCCGTACTTCGAGGCGAAGGAGCTGTCGCGCACCACCCTCGCCGGCCACTCCGTTCCGCCGCTCGTGACGCAGATTTCCGACGGCGAGAACGGCGGGGTGATGATGAACGAGTTCCCGTCCAAGTACAAGGAAGCCGTGCGGGAATGCTCGGGCAGCAGGACGCCGATTGTCAACGTGAGCGAGTACCTCGCCTACCTGGAGAAGCTCGGCATCACCGCTGCCGATCTTCCCCCGCTTCAGCCGATCATGCAGCAGAGAATCTGGGATCGACTCGACGACGGCGCGGGGCCGGCGGCGATGAAGCGGCTCATCGAGGAGCTCGAGCAGTCCAATACCGGCTTCCACATGGAGGGCGGGAGCTGGACGAGCGACATCTCCTGGGTCCGCGGCTACGACGACGTGCTCGGCCCGATGGAGCGCCTCAGCGCGCTCTTCTCCGAGAAGGTCCTCAAGCCCGGCGTGCCGACCACCGATCCGCGCTATCGCAACGCGCTGTATTACCTCCTGATGACGCAGACGAGCTGCTACCGGTACTGGGGCCAGGGCCGGTGGACGGACTACGGTCGCGAACTCTGCCGCCGCGCGATGGACATCCTCGAACACGACTTCTGATGCCGTTGGGTACGGCTCGACGCGCGGCCGCGTCTACGCCGACCGCGCGCCGCCGATCGGCTCGGCCGGAACCGACGCGGGCGTCGGCGGCGCCGGCGCCTCGACGCCCGAGAGATCGAGGTTGGTCAGCTCGTCGGTGAGACGGAAGTCATAGGGCGGATACTCGAACAGCGGCATCCGCGGCTCCGTCTGCCCGATCGAGTAACCGTACACGCTCGCGTACTCGCCGTCATCCTCTCCGATCCCCTCGAGCTGGCGCAGGTATTCGCCGATCGACTTGGATTCGAGAATGACGACCTTGCCCATCTTTTCGATGATCGGGCTGTGCGTGCGCGTCCCGTCGTGGTCGAATTCGAGGATCCGCCGGCCGTAGCGCGTGATGCCGATGACGCGGAAGGTGAGGCTCTTGCCCACGCCGGGCAGGTTGAGCACGCTGCGGTCGGTGGCGAGGAAGGGCAGGCCCGCCCAGCGGCGAAGGGTGGTCATGTCCTCGACGTTGACTTCCGTCTGCTCGGGGAACTTGCGCAGCGTCTCGTAATGCTCCTCGGGCACGACGCCGAATCGCTTTTCCTCCGCGCCTTCCTGCACGAGCCGCGCGACGGGCGCGAAGCTGTGACGGTTCTCCATGTAGCCCTTGACGACGAAGGAGTAATACGGCACCACGCCGGCTTCGTTGAGCACCTGCCGCAGCTTGGCGGTGTGCCCGCGCCGCGAGGCGGAGGCGGTGAACACGAGCTGGTTCGTGACCATCCACCCCGCCGAACGCAGCCGCTGGACGGCGGCCCGCGACTCGGGCGTGACCTCCATCGGCGATTCGAAGTGCGTCTGGATCACGAACTGCCGGATGCCCACTTCGCAGGCCTTCTCCTTGAACGACGCCAGCACCTGCGTCAGCTCCGGCGTGACGCGCTGCGGCAGATACACGGGCAGCCGCGTGCCGAGCCGCACGCGGGTGATCTCGGCGTATTTCTCCCCGTCCGGCCGCGACCGGTTCTCTTCCCGTTTCGCCGCCGCCATTTCGCAGACGGCATCGAAGAGTTCGGCGAGGGATTTGTCGGCGCTCATCAGCGCGTCGCCGCCGGTGATGAGGATGTCGCGCAACTGCGAATCCTCTTTGAAGTAGTTCATCAGCTCCCTGAGCTTCTCCGGCCACGTCATCTCGGGCCGGAGCTTCTCCAGATCGAAGTTCAGGTGCCCGCGCTGGAAGTCGTACATCCGCTGGCAGGAAGCGCACAACCCGCCGCAGGCGCGACCCTGCGTGTCGGGGATGAGAATCGCCACGTCCGGGTAGCGGCGATGGATGCAGTCGGCGGTGGGGAGGATCCAGCCCGCGGCGTTGGGCTTGCCCGGCTCGACGATGTCCTCCTTCTCCCACGCCGTGATGTGCCCGAACTCCTCCACCAGCTCACGGCTGTAGACGACGTAGTCGCGGATCGCGAGATCGGCGCCGATGGCAAAGTACGGCACCCGCACGTGCAGCAGCGACAGGTAATAGGGATTGACGAAGGTCGGAATCCCCGCCTCCTGCGCCTCGTGCAGGAGCTTCATCGTGTCCGGATCGAGCGATTCGCCCAGCATGCGGTTAAGCATGTCCGGCGAGCGGACGGCGAACCCGAGATGGAACGCCGGCTCCTCCCACCACTGCAGGGCCATCTCGAACTTCTCCGCCCGCGACAGGCCCTCGGGAAAGCGGAAGCGGCCGTGGCGGATCTCGCCCCGGTCCATGCCGTCGATGATCTCCCCCAGGATGCGCTCGCGGTTTTCCTCCCGCAGCCGGATGATGCGGGGATCGAGGCCGGAGGGATAGCGGGCCATCCACTGCTCGACCTCCTCCCGGGCGGGCATCTGGCGCTTCACGCGCCCGGAGAACTGACGGAAGAGCTGGACCATGTCCTCGAAGAAGTCGGGCTTGGCGCCGCCCGTGCCCTTGCTCGCCGCGAGCCAGATCAGCTTGATCGGGCTGCTCACCGCGAGTTCGCCGCGCAGATTGAGATCGACGTACTCGCGATCGGCGTAGTCGATGTAGTCCAGCAGGCGGATGGCGGCGTAGTCGCGCCATTCCAGGTTCTCGAACGCCTTGAGCGTGGGATGTTCGCTCTCGTAGTAGGCCAGCGCGTGGGGACGGGAGCGCAGCACGTCCATCACCCATTCCCGCACGCCGACCAGCGCCTCCGTCTCGTTCCGCGCCCCGTGCATGATCTCCGCCAGCCGCGGGTTCTCCTCGAGCAACTGGTTGAGCAGCTTGCGCGATTTGACGTTGATCGCGATCCGATCGAGTTCGGCGAGGGTGGTCATGGCAATTCCCTCCGGAGGCGCGGCGACGGGGGATCGCCCACCGGACCTTCTCCGTATGCTATTCGGGCCGGTCCCGCGCGGCCACGCAACGACCGGATATGCGGCGCATCGGCTGAATGAGCCGCCGATCTTCGTTTCTTCGGGCATCGGCCGGCTCGATCGTCCGCTGCGGCCCGCTCGCGCGGGGTCAGCCGTTTACCGGACAGCCGGCGCATCGTGCGTGATGATCGCCGGATCAGGCAGCGGGGCAAGACCGCACGCCGCGCGGAGCCTGTTCTGCCGCGCCAGCGCCGCGGCGAAGCGCTCCGCGGCGATCGCCTCCACCGTGCCGTCGGCGAGGCCGACGCAGATGCGCTCACCCGTCGCCGGCGGCGGATTGCTCGCCGGATCCGGCCACAGGAGCACCAGCCACAGATCGGGATCGGCGGCGGCGAGATCGAGGCCGTGATGTGTGAAGACGAAATCGCCCAGGCGATGGGCGATCACGCCCTCCGGCAGCGCGGCGATCACGGATCGAGTGATGTCTCCTCGGCGCGCCGGCGACGCCGCGGCGAACTCGTCCAGCGTGCCCGCCCCCAGAGGAACCGACGCCGGCTTCGTCGCCGAACCGGGCGCGAGGAAGATCCGCGGCCCGAGATAGGCATCGCCGGCATGCTCGAGGGCGTGCCGCGGCGCGCGACCGTCGTTGTTCTCCGCGTAGATGAGCAGGCCGTCGAGCACGAGTTGCGTCTGCCGCACCTCCGGCGGCGACGACACACCGCGGGCGCGAAACACCAGCACTCCCTGCACGAACACCGCCAAACCGAGCAGAATCACGATCGAGATGGTCACCCATCGCCCGACACCGGCCCCGCGCCCTGGCCGCTTGTCGGCCGCAGCGGGGCTTGCCTGCTGCATCAGCTCGATCTCATCCTGATCGAACGCCCGGCCGCACTCCGGGCAGGTCGGCGCGACCTGGCCGCGCAGGTCGTAGCCGCATCCCCGGCATCGGAAGCGGCAGCGCTCGATGATAATGATCCGATCCAGCAGCATGTAGTTGGCCATCCCCACCGCGATGAGCATGGGCAGCCCGATCGCGAACCCCAGGCTCATGATGTCCAGCACGAGCAGCATGAACACGATCAGCGCGATCCAGGGCACCGTCGCGATCAGCCGCCAGGTGAGGCTGACGCCCAGCCGCGAGCCGCAGCCCTCGCAGCGCCACCGCGACCACACGGGCCGCAGGAACGTGCGGAGGCGCGAGATCGGCCGTCGACAAACGGGACACTCAGACGTGAGCACGCCGGTCCTCCCGTCCTCCGATGCTCAGAGCGATCTCATCACGAACACGACCATGATGACCACGCCGAGCACAGCCAGACCGACCAGACCCAGCATGATCCACACCAGCGGCCTGCTCTCAACCGGAGGCACGACTGCGCCTGACTCGTCCGCCGCCGCCAGGTCCCACGCGGAGGCGCATTCCGGGCAGACGGTCGCCCCGTCGGCCGGATCGACGGGCACGCCGGCCAGTCCGTAGCCGCAGTTCGGGCAGACGTGATGTCTGAGCATCGCCGCGTGCATGCGCCGCGACCGCGCCTGCCGCGCGGCGATCCAGGGGAAGTACGCCGCCGAGAACAGGCACGCCACGACCGGACCGATCATCGCCGGGCTTCTCAGCGTGGCGACAAAGTCATTCCACGCCGCGCGACCTCCAGCACTGATATCCAGCGCGATCGCGCCGAACGTGAGAAGGACAACGGCGGGCAGACAGACGAACACGACCAGCCGAGTGAGGCGGCGACGACCGCCCGCTCCCGGCTCGATCTCCTCGGCGATGCGCTCCAGCGTCGGCGCGTCGATCACGTCGCCCCGCCCGAGCAGATGAAGCTTCAACGGATCGAGGGTGGACACCAACCGTCCGCGGGCATCCCGGCTGCGTCGGTCGTGCCCGAGATTGGCCGTGGTCGTTGGGGGCATGCCTGTTTTCGACTCCTTTCAACTGAGACGCGGCCGCAGGGTGATTCAGCGCTCGCGGCTGCACAGTCCTCCGTTCGCACCACGTCACCCGGATTCACCGCCGTCTTCCTCCTTCGGTCCTTCCTCCCCGGCCTGCCTTACCCGTGGCCGGACCGCCTGCGTGCCGTCCGGCAGGAACACCGTGAACGAGACGATGCGGCCGTCCTCATCCTCGTCAAACCGCAGCCGAACCATGGCGTTGAGGCGCAGCGCCCACAGCCCCTGCTCATCCGGCGGATAGAGCTCGAACGCGACGGGCTGACCGGGCACTTCGACGGCCAGGTGCTCATTCTGCACCAGCACCCGGACATTCTGCCCGGCCTCCTCGTCCCGGTAGGTGCCAATGCACCTCTGGGCAAACGCCATATCCAACGGCGGCTCGGGCTTCCGCTCGGCCCTGCCCTTCGGCAGCTCGAAGGTCATCCCCGATTGATACAGCTTCATCCCCGTCACCTCCCCCGCATCATCGCGATCGAACGACACGGCGATCTCATCCGTCATGGCGAAGTGCCACCTGCCCTCCTCATCCGGCTCCCTTAACTCGAAGACGAGTTGGCCGGGAATATCCACCGCGAGGTGGCCGCTCTTGAACAGCACCGTGAACTCCACATCGCGGAACGGCCCGAAATCGGCGACATACGTCCCCAGATACGGCCTGTATTCATCGGGCATTTCGGCAGCCGATGCGGCACGCTCCGGGTGAATGAGCAGACGATCGATCTCCTCTTCCAGGCGAAGCACGCTGAGCCCGCCGCGCGACTGTGTGAAATACAACACCATCAGGTCGAGTTCGGGCCAGGCCCACGCGCAGGTTCCATCCGACCCGCTGTGCCCGATCACCACCGGCGCCGCGTCCGGCAGCGCCTCGGTCTCCACGTGCAACACGGAGGTCTGGCCGTAATACACCTCCAGCCCCGGAAAGAACGTCGGCGCCCGCATGTCCGACCCCAGCGAGGTCATCGGTGACACGGGCGTGAGGGTGCGGGCGATCGTCTGGCGCGACAGGAGTTGTCTTCCCGCCACCTTTCCTTCATCCATCCACATTGCCAGGAAGCG
Source organism: Planctomycetota bacterium (assembly GCA_034211115.1). Lineage (GTDB taxonomy): Bacteria > Planctomycetota > Phycisphaerae > Phycisphaerales > SM1A02 > JAXHTH01. The sequence continues at coordinate 7,300 of JAXHTH010000062.1, forward strand.
GGCGTAATCGCGCGGCGAGCTGTAGAGCGTCTGAGACCCCCAGGCATAGGGGTAGAACGGCTCGCCGCCCGGTTGCCAGAACCTGGTCCACGTGCCCACTCCGCCCACATGCAGGCAGGCCATCCGCTCGGCCCGGTCCTCGCTCACATCATGGGCATAGAACGTCTCGTTCATTCCCATCGGCCTGAGCAACTCCTGCTGCACAAACTCATCCAACGGCCGCCCGGAGACCACCTCGACGATCGCCCCGAGCACATCCATCCCCGCATCGCTGTACCAGAACCTGGTTCCCGGCTCGAACTCGGGGCCGACCTCCCCGACCGCGTTGGCCATGTCGATCAGATTGTCGTATTCGCGCACGCTGGAGAGGATCGTGAGCGGCAGGCCGCTGCGGTGCGTGAGAAGCTGCTCGATCGTGATCACGCGCGACTGATCCGTGTCGAAGCCCGGGAGAGACTGCGCCGCCCGATCGGTCAGTTTCAGCTTGCCCCGGTCGATCAACAACTGGATCGCCGCACCAGTCAGGGGCTTGGTCATCGAGCGGATGTTGCAGATCGTGTTCGGCTGCCACGGCAGGTGGTTCTCGCGATCGCGCTGACCGAATACTTCATGCAGAACCGTCCGGCGGTTCTTGATCACGAGCAGTTCCGCCCCCACGGCGTAGTCTTTCTCGACATAGCCCCGGACAACTTCGGCCAATTCGCGCAACGCCTCTGAGGAAAGCCCCTGGCTCTGAGGCGCCGCGGAGGGGAATGCTCCCTGCGCATACGCGGTAGAGCCCGCGGCGAGAACAAGAACGAGCTGAATCAGCCTGAGCGTCGTGAATCGCATAATGATCTTCATGGTCGTTTTCCTGTCTGGTGCAGCCACGAGACCGCGCTTCCGTCCATGTCGACACGCGGCGAAGCGCCGCCCGATCCCTCACGCGGCAGCGGACCGGCGGCCGCCGACACCGCGCGGATCGGTACAGCAGGAGTATCCCGCACCGGCTCGCGGTTCGGGTGTCCCCTTCAGTCGACGCGAGGACACGTGCCGGTGCAGGCGCGTATCAGGATTTGTTGTCGCGGTCTTCCTCCGGCGCCTCATCGAGCAGCGCCTCGGCCTCGGCGAGGAACCACCGGTTCTCTTCGAGTTCGGCCTTCTCCGGCGCCGCCATGATCGTGCGCAGACGCGTCATGGCCGCCTGCGCCTTGTCGGCGTGCCCGAGCCGATGATGGGCCATGGCGATGAAGGCCACGTCGGCGGGCATCGCGCCCTCCGGCAGGGCCGAGTACAGCGCATCGGAGCGCGCCAGCGTCTCCAGCGCTTCCTCATACCGCCCCAGCCGGTACTGCGCCACGCCGAGCGTGTTCGTGAAGGCCGGGCTGTCCGGTGTCTCCTCGACACAGACTTCGATCGCGCGCAGCGCTTCGCGATAGAGCGCTTCCGCCCGGCCGGGCCTGCGGACGATGTGCCAGGCGACGTTGCCCAGCTCGCGCAAGGCGTCGGGGACGCGCTGCCCGTCTTCGACCTGCCGCGCCAGATCCAGGACTTCCCAGGCCAGGGGAAGGGCGGCTTCGAGCGCCTCTTCGCCTTTCAGGTCGTTGATGATCTGGGTCAGCACGGCGCCGAGCACGCGTTGATCGGGGCCGGCCGCATCGCGCGCGTACTCGGCGAACTCGAGCCGGCTGCGCACGAACTCGTCCCCCGGCGTCTCCCGGCGCTGGAGGATCCGGTACAGAAGGTCGAGCACGATCTCGCGATACTGGGCCGCGGTCTCATCGCTGGCGGAGAAGATCTCCGCCGCCTCGCGAAGGATCGGCTCCGCCTCGGCAAGTTCATCGTCCCGCAGGTAAATCGCGCCATACTCGGTGAGCACCCGCGCCAGGAGCATGCTGTCGGCCGGCATCGCCTCGCGCCAGGCGTTGATGGTCGTGGGCGCGAGCTCCTTGAGATCCTCCATCCGGCCGGCCATCGAGAGGATGTTGGCCAGTGAGTGATAGTTGAGGGCAAGCTGGAGCTTCTGATGCGGCGCGTGTGTTACCCGGATGCGGATTGCTTCCCGAAACATCGATTCCGCCTCATCGAACCGGCCGTCCATGGCAAGCACCTGGGCGAGCACGGCGAGGGACTCGCAGAGCGCGACGCTCTCCCCGCCCGGCAGCGTGCGCATGATGCGCAGCGCTTCGCGCAGGTCGCGCTCGGCACCGGCGTTGTCGCCCTTGAGCATGCGGAGGACGCCGAGACTGCTGAGGGTGGAGGCGACGTTGATGTTGTCGCCGCCGTACTGCCGCCGCCAGATGCGCAACGATTCGCGGTACATGTCCTCGGCGGCGGCGAGCTGTCCGGCGGACTGAAGCTGCATCGCGCGCCCGTTGAGCACGGCGGCGACGGTGGCGTGATCGTCGCCGAACACGTCGCGGGCCGTAATCGTCAGCCCCTCCACGTCGGGCTCCTGGCCCAGCGTCTGCAAGGGGTTGGTGATGACATAGAGGTCCTGGAGGAACTCCGCGATGCGCTGCGATCGACGCGCCTCCTGCCGCGCTTCGACGAACCCGATCGCGGCGAGGGTGAGACCGATGATGAGGGCGCCGGCGATGAGCAGCCCCGCCACCACCCCCACGCGGTTGCGCTGCACGAACTTGCGCAGCTTGTAGGCCAGGCTGGGCGGCCCGGCCACGATGGGTTCGTTGTTCAGGTGCCGCCGCACGTCCGCGGCGAGTTCGCCGGCGGACTGGAAACGCCGCGTGCGATCCTTCTCCATCGCCTTCATCACGATCCAGTCCAGGTCGCCGCGCATGAGGCGGCTCAGCGCGCCCGGCTCGACCTGCCGGCGGCGGGCAATGTCCGTGCCGTCCCCGCTGGGGGCGAGCGTCTCCACGCGGGTGGACGGCTTGGGCGGATCGACCTCGCGGATGATCCGCTGGATCTCCCCGTGCCCCTTGCTCCGCAGCGTCCGGCCGTCGAAGGGCGTGGTCCCCGTGAGCAGCTCGTAGAGCATCACCCCCAGCGAGTAGATGTCCGTGCGGGTGTCGACGTCCAGCGCGCTGATCTCCGCCTGATCGGGGCTCATGTACTCCGGCGTCCCGATGAACTGGCGGAACTCCGTGAACAGCGTCTTGTCGGTGAGCCGGTGGCCCGTCGCCTTGGCGATGCCGAAGTCGATCACCTTGGGCACGGCCACGTCATCGTGGAGCGTCACCAGCACGTTGGACGGCTTGAGGTCACGATGGATGATCCCCTTCTGATGCGCGTGCTGGACGGCCCCGCAGACCTGGATGAACAGCTCCAGCCGCCGGCGGGTCGAGAGGCGGTTCTGGTCGCAGTAGTCCGTGATGGGGATGCCCTTGACGAGCTCCATCACGAAGAAGGGCCGGCCGGTCTCGGTCGCGCCGGCCTCGAGCACGCGGGCGATGTTGGGATGATCCATCATCGCCAGCGCCTGGCGTTCGGCCTCGAAGCGGGCGATGACCTGCTTGGTGTCCATGCCCAGCTTGATGATCTTCAGGGCGACCTTGCGCTGGACCGGCCGCTGCTGCTCGGCCATGTAGACGACGCCGAAACCGCCCTCCCCGATCTCCTGGAGGATCTTGTAGTTGCCGATCTGCGTACCCGGTCGCTCCGTCGGCGGGCCGCGATCGACCATCGCCGTCGAATCGCCATCGCGATCGATCATCACCGCGCGAAACCCCCCGTCCGGGGCGACCTCGATCTGCTCGGTCTGCTCACCGCTGTGGGCCAGCAGCGACTCGACCTCGGCGCGGAGGGCCAGATCACCGGGACACTCCCGGTCGAGGAAGGACGCCCGATCGGCGGCCTCCAGCGCCTTGGCCCGGTGGAAGAGCTCTTCGATATGCCGGAATCTCTCTGCGTTCATCGCGCGTACTGTATCGGCGGACTGGCGGGCGGGGTTCCGACCCGGTTGGACACGCGGGCCGGCCTCGATCCGCCCCTCATGGTCGCGCCCCGGCGCGTCGCTCATCGGCCTCGCCCGCCTCATCCTCCGGTCCGGCGGCGTCGGCCGCGCGGGCGAGCCAGGCCTTGGCGAACGCCCAGTCCCGCTCCACGGTGGCCAGAGAAACGTCCAGGGCGGCGGCGATCTCCCGCATCTCCAGGCCCCAGATCACCCGCAGCTTGACCACGTCCGCCTTGCGGCAATCGAGCGATTCCAGCTCGTCCATCGATGCCATGAGCGTGTCGACTCCGATCATCGTCCCCGACCTCGCATCATCCACGGGCGCGGCCGGACCCTCCAGGGACAGCGTGATCCGCTTGTGCGATCCCCCCCGCTTGGCGGCGACGCGCTGCCGCTGGTAGTCAACAAGCACGCGCAGCATGACCCGGGTGGCGATGGCGAAGAACTGCTCCCGGTTGGCGTAGCGCTTGCGCTGCCGGATGAGCCGGAGGAACGACTCGTTGACGAGGGCGGCCGGTTCGAGCGTCACACCGGGCAGCCCGCGCCCGAAGCGGCGATCCATGTGCCGACGGGCGACGCGCTCCAGATCCGCGTAGACGGTCTGCATGAGATCGTCCATCGCGCCGGGACGTCCGTCGTCGAGGTCGTGAAGGAGGCGCGTAATGTCATCGCAGGCCGGCATCGAACGCTTCTTGGGAAAGCCCGCCGCCCCGTGTCAGGCGCCGGGGCAGGTCGCCTGGTCGCTTACTTGCCGCCCTCGGCCGGCGCCGCTTCCTCCGCCGGCGAAGAGTCGGGGGTGACCTCGTCGGGCGAGCCGACGGCTGATCCGCGCAGCACCGCATCGAGCTCGGTCAGCCGATCCTCGATCTCCTTGATGGTCGCGGCGTAGTAGTGCTCGGTGTGGAAGAAATAGCGGGCGACGTCGGCGTCGATGACGTGGACCTGGCCCTCCTTGAGCTCGGGCATCAGCAGCACCTTTCCCACGCTGAAGTTGCGGAGGAGGAGCTGCTCATCGCCGCCGTTGAGGGTGACGATGCGCTTCAGGGCCAGGGCTTGTCGGAGGCGGACGAGATCACGCTCGTCCTGGATGAGGATGGTGTACCGCTGCCGGCCGTCCTCGGCGGGCTGGTTCAGCTCCCAGAGGAGTCGGCCCCAGGTGTCCCGATCGGGGCAGTCGACGAGCGACAATTCGGGAACCGGCTCGCTGGCCAGCCGCTCCGGATCCATTGACGTGCGATCGTAGTGATAGGTCATCGCCAGCGCCTTGCCGCGCTGGTTGCGGAAGAAGCTCTTGTAATCGAGGCCTCCGCCCAGTTGGGCCAGCGTGCGCTCGATGAACCGGACGTCGTAGCCGCCGGCCTGCTGGCCCTCGAAGAAGATCGCGCGGCGGACGGAGATCTCGTCGGCGACTTCCAGCCGCTTGACCACTTCATAGACCATTCGTGTGACGAGGATCTCCTCGCCGGGGATGCACTCGCCGGCGAACGATTTGAACGGCTCCCGCTCGGCGAGCCGGAAGTTCCGCTCCATTGCCTGCCGCGCCAGATTCCGGTAGGCGGTCAGGCGCTCGTTCTCCAGCAGGAACCGCAGGTCGAAGACGTCCTCGGTCCGGATGCGGTACGAATCGTGGAACAGCTCGTGCCCGAAACTGTCGAAGGCGTCCTCGTCCTTGGGCAGCGACCGCTGGATGTTGTGATCCTCGGGCAGCACGTAGGGTGTGAGGACGATGATGACCTCGCGCTTCAGCGTGTCCGTCTTCTCAGCGCGGAAGAGGGCGCCGATGAGGGGAAGATCGCCGAGAAGCGGCACCTTGTCCTTGGCCGTGGTGAACTCCCGGCTCACCAGCCCGCCGATGATGAACGGCGTGTTGTTGCGGATGCGCGAATACGTCTGCACGCGCCGGGTGGAGACGGTGGGCGCGGAGGCCAGCAACTGGCCTTCGATGGAGCGCAGCTCAAGGTCCGCCCCGGGCACGACCGCCGAGACGATCGTGTCCACCAGCATGCTCACCTCCGTGCCCGCCTCGTTGATCCGCGGTCGAATGTTGAGCAGGATGCCGGTCGCCAGGTACTGGAACTTGAAGGAGATCTTGTTCGAGTAGGCGGTCCCCTCCTGGCTGGTGGCGATGGGGATGTCCTGTCCCACGCGGATCGTCGACTGGCGGTTGTTCAGCGTCAACACGCTGGGGCGGGAGAGAATCTCCGCCTTCCCCTCGCGGATCAGCGCGCGGATCTTCAGCGAGAAGATGTACTGGAAATCGCGGGTGAAGACGCGCCAGAAGTCGATGTCCTCCGTCTCGAACTCGAGCGTGTCGGTCACCCCCGTCGCTTCCTGCGAGCCGGCGCGGAAGAAGATCGGCGCCTGGTCCAGCTCCCACTCGATGCCCAGGTCCTTCAGCCCGGTTTCGCTGATCTCAAGCACCATCCCCTCGACGAGAATCTGCCGCGCCGGCCGATCGATGAACTCATCGATGAGGCTGCGGACGCGGCTGAACTGCTCCGGATGGGCCGGGTGGAACATCACCAGCAGTTGCGTCATGGGCGAGGCGATGGTGTTGGGGTTGAGGTCGCTGGCGAGGCTGGGGGTGAGGGAGAGGCCGAACTGTCCGCCGCTCACCGAGCCCTTGCCGATCAGCCCCACGTCCGCCGCCGCCGGATCGGGCACGCTGGCCACGTACGGCAGCTTGGCGAATTCGACCTTCTGGGGCACCTCGCTGGGCTTGTTGACGGCGGTGATGCCCATCCCCCGCAGCAGCTCGCTCGCCGTCGTCGCATCAGTGTAGCTGAGCTGGATCAGCTTCGACTCCAGATCGCTGACGGCGAGATTGCCCCGCATCTCGTTGAGCGAGGCCACCATCTCCGACACCGCCGGCTCGATGAGCCCCAGGTCCGCGTTGCCCTGCATCGACCCCTCGGCGCCGATGGTGACCGCCATCACCCAGAGCTGCGGCGGCTGCGAGAGATAGCTGCGGGTCCCGAACCGCACGATGTGCGTCGCGCCTTCGGCCTGCCGCGTCATGGGGTCCCTCGCAACGACCCCCCGCGGCGGCGCGGGCAGCGAATCACCCAGCAGGGCGCCCGCCCCGACGTATCCCTTCTCCGCGTTCAGCTTCAGAGCCAGGCGCTGCAGCAACTCGTCCAGTTCCGTCGCGCTGAGCTTGGGCAGGGTGACGAGCCGGATCGCTTCGGGAGGAAGCGGCGGCGGCCCTTGGCGCTGAAGCGCCTGCTCCACCGGCATCTTCGGCGGCGCCGCCGGCGCTTCGGCCTCCGCGGCCCCGGCTGCCTCCCCGGGCGCGCCCTGATCGGCAGCGGGCTCCTGCTCGGCCGCGGGCGCGTCCTGTCCGCCCGGCTCGGCCGACTCGACGGCCTCCGACTCATCGAGAACGATCCCTTCCGGATCAACCTCGATCGCGTCCAGCGCTTCGGCCATCTTCTCCAGCCTGTCCGGATCCGGCTCGTCCAGGAACACGCCCTGGCTGATCTTCGGCTCCTCCATCATGATCGACCCGGTCGTCTCGGTGGAGCGCACGCACCCGGCGACCAGGAGCAGCGACAGGGCAATCAGGCCGGCCAGCCCGCCGGTGAACGGATTCGACGATCGACGCGACGCGCCGGATTCCTTGTGCTCCTCTTCCTCCCGGTCGGGGCGCGATCGCCGCAGTCCCGCGTCCGTGGGCTCGATGAGCGGCAGCGAGCGCAAGGGCGAGCCGCGGCGGCCGGACAGGCCGCTCTCCACCGGCTCCAGCCCTTCCGGCGCCCCGTCATACGTGATCCGCCCGTGATCGATGCTGATCACGCGATCCACGAGGTCCAGCAGCTCCGTGTCGTGGGTGACCATGATGACGGTTCGATGGTCCATCAGTCGGAGGATGGAGCTGATGATCTCCCGCGCCGCGGCCTGATCGATCGACGCGGTGGCCTCGTCGATGATGAGCACCCGCGGGTCGCGCACCAGCGCGCGGGCGAGGGTGATGCGCTGTTTCTCGCCCCGCGACAGCTCGGCCCCCTCCCCGCCGATCTTCGTGTAATACCCGTCCGACAGGCGCTGAATGAAGTCGTGGGCGCCGGTGACGCGGCACGCCTCGATCATCTCCGCCAGCGTCGCGTCGGGGCGGGCGTAGCGCAGATTCTCGTAGATCGAGGCGTTGAACAGGAACACTTCCTGGAAGACGAGGCCGAACAGGCCACGCAGGGCGCGGATCGCGATCGTGTCGATCGGCCGGCCGTCCACGAACACCTCGCCCGAGGTGGGATCGTTGAAGCGAGGCAGGAGACTGACCAGCGTGCTCTTGCCCGACCCGCTGGGCCCGGTGATCGCCACCCGCTCGCCGGGCTCGATCCGGAAGCTGATGTCCCTGAGGATCTGCGGCCCGTCCGGGTCGTAGGCGAAGTTGACGTTGGCGTACTCGATGCGGCCGTCCAGGTTGGACAGCTCGATGACGCCCTCGCCGCGGGTGGCGCCCTCGGCGGCCGGCTCGTCGAGCATCTCGAAGACGCGATCGACGCTCGCCGTCGCCTTGGACAGATGACCCGCCCCGCTGATCACCTCCAGCACCGCCGGGTAGAGCATCCGCACGTACATGAAGAACATGAGGAACGCCCCGCCGGTCATGTGCCCGCGGTAGACCATCCACGCCCCGTACCCGAGCAGTCCGACCGTGCCCAGTCCGACGGCGAGATCCGCCCCCACCTTCTGCATGAAGTGGAACCGCTGGGAGCGGATCTTGCTCTTGCGGCTGGCGTCGATCGCTTCCTCGAAGCTGACGGACTCCCGCTCCTCGGCGGAGAAGCCTTTGACCACCTCCATCCCGAGGAAGCGCTCGATGATGTTGCCGTGCGCGGTGGCCAGGCTCTCCTGCGCCTCGGAATGGCTGCGGCGAATCGGCCCGCGGAACCGGCGGTAGATCCACAGGTGCAGCGGCAGCACCGCCGTGCTCACGAGGGCCAGCGGCGTGTTCACCGCATACAGGATGATCAGCAGAACCTGGAACTCCAGGACGTACCGCAGCAGCATCGGCAGCTTGTCCTGGATGAACGACTGGATCTTGAACGTGTCATCCATCAGCCGCGAGCTGACCTTGCCCGGCTGATGCTGGCGGTAGTAGCGCAGGCTCAACTGCTGGAGATGCTCGAACAGCCGCTTGCGGAGATCGAAGCACAGATCCTCGCTGATCTTCAGCGAGAGCATCCGGCTGGAGTAGAACAGCGTGTTGCGGGTGACGTAGATGAGCCCCATGCCGGGGAGGATGATCGCCAGCAGGCGCCAGTTGGCTTCCGTCCCCTCCGGGGGAGAGAAGACCTTGTCGAAGAGCAGCCCGAGGAAGAAGGGGGCGGCCATGTCCACCAGGGCCAGCATGCACAGCAGCCCCAGCACCAGCCCAAGCCAGCCGCCATACGGCCGGATGAGCCGAACGCTCCGCACCCCTGCGGCTTCTCGATGCTCAACGGCGGGTTCGCTCACAATAACATCCCGAGGCGGAGGACCGGGCGGGCGCACCGGTCGCCCCTCGCTCCCTCGCAGGTGGTAAATGGTATCGCATCCGACCACGGAAATTCACGCAAATCCCCGCCATATCGAGGGTTTTGCCCGCGCGCGGCCTGGCGACCACCCCGCGCCGCGGGCCCCGATCCGGCACTCCGGGCAAGGGAGGGAACCTCCGTGCACCCCCCGCCTGCCGTCTACAGACAATCGGCATGCAACGGCCATTCCATGCAATGATCGGACCTTGCCGCCGATCCGGTCCGCCGCGACGCCGTCGCCACCCATCCCGACGCTCATCCGCCGCAGCCATCTTCAATATCGGAACAGACGAATGGATTCTCCGGCCGATGCGGCGACCTGGCCCGTTGTTTCTCTGCCCGTCGATCCGGTCCGAAGCTCTGATCGATCGCCCCCGACCGGCCGCCTCATTCATCGATCATCCGCAGCACGGCGCGGACCGGGCTGGCATCGAATCCCACGGCCCACATCTTATCTCGTCGCCCTCGGGCCTCCAGCCGAAGGACCGACCCACCGTTTGCAGTGCCCCGATACTGGTTACGGTTCCGAGCCGCCCCCCCAGCCGGGAGATCAGCGCGCAACCATCGTGCGTCTCCTCGTAGGAGGCGAAGGGGACAGACGGGCTTTGAGCAGAGAACGCTCGAATGCCTGTGTTACCTCGCCCAGCGGTCTTCCCAGGTCGAGGCGAAGTGCTGGTGCCTGTCAGGCCGGGCACGGAAGCCGTGTGCCGCCGCCCGACAGTCGGCGCGCGGGCGGCCGGGGGAGCAGCCAGCCCGCTCGTCGCTCGACAACGCCTCGAAAAAAGCGCAGCCGGACTTCCGTTTGACGGGTTATCGGTTACTCTTACAGAGGATCCGGGCATCTCGAAAGGGGGTGTACCGTGCATACGTGCCAGGGGTCGAAGAGGAGTTGGATCGACTGGGGAGACGGTCTGTCGCTCGCTCTGGTGCTGTCGCTGGAATGTTCTGCCCGATGCCAGTACGAGGTCGCGATCATCGACGCGCCGCCCTGTCCCTTCGCTGGACCGGTCGAATACGCCAACGGCATCAACTCGTTCGCCCACGTTGTCGGCTGGCATTTCGACTGCGATTCCAGTTGGAAGGTCGCGTTCCGATGGACGCCGCAGGACGGGTATGAGGCGCTGGATCCTCTTCCGGGCTTTGACGGCGCGTTGGCCGAAGATGTAAATGATGCGGGCCAGATCGTCGGCTTCCTTGAACAGAACCTCCGCTCAGCCGCGCTGTGGCAGGATGGGGAGATCATCGAGCTGGGCATGCCGCCTGAGGGCAACTGGAGCGAGGCCATCGCGATCAACAACGCGGGCGAGATCGTCGGCGACTGGGGAAACAGCATCTACGGTCCGACGCACGGGTTCATCTGGTGCGATGGCGTCATGACCGATCTCGGTCCGGTCCTGGGCACACCGAAGAGCGGCGCATGGGGCATCGCCGAGTCTGGGCAGATCGTCGGATGGATGGGCCAATCGATGGCCTTCGATTGCGAGGCTTACCTGTTGGACGATGGCGTCGTCATCGCGCTTGGTCCCGTTCCCGGCGGCTTCACCTCTCAGGCCCACGCGATCAATCAGCGCAACTAAGTAATTGGCGCCGGGAAGTTGTATGAAAAAGATGGCCTCGGCGCGTCAACGCGCGCCTTCCTCTGGGATGACGGCCAGATGATTGATCTCGGGACGCTGCCGGATCACCCTCGCAGCGGTGCATCCGATATAAACAACGCCGGTCAGATTGTGGGTGTGTCATGGGGCGCCGAGGGCTTTGAGAGCAGTCACGGCTTCATCTGGCAGCACGGCGCGATGACGGCGCTGGACGACCTGATCGACCCCGACCTGGACATCCACATTCGCGCGGCCAACGCCATCAATGAACAGGGCCAGATCGCAGTGCACGGTTGGCACCCGGAGGACCTCGCCGCGTTCCTCCTGACGCCGATCCCGGACTCTCCGGCCGACCTGGATGGTGACTGCCGGACCGATGAGTACGATCTCGCGATTCTGCTTGACTCGTGGGGCGATCACGACTCGCCCGCCGATTTCAACGAAGACGGCGTGGTGAACGTCCCCGATCTGCTCTTCCTCCTCGGCAACTGGAGCTTGCCGCGATCGCAAGGATGATGCGGGCCAGTGGGTTGCTGAGAACGCTGCGGCCAGCGGACGACGATGGTCTGATCGCATCGCCACGAACGGCATGGAGGCTGACAGACTGGGGCGACGGGAACGGTGGCAAGAGGATCTCTTCGTCGCTGCTCCTGTGCGCGTGCATCCGGCGTCGGGCGCGTTGCGTCGCATGCGCGATCGCAAAGCTGCGCCCAATTGTCGCGTGCCTGGCCTGATGCACGACCCACACACCCCGCGCGGCCGCCTCATTCATCGATCGTCCGCAACACCGCGCGGACCGGGCTGGCATCGAATCCCACCAGTCGCAGCGGGAGGGCGATGAGCTCGTACAGCCCCTCCGGAACGCCCTCCAGCCTCAGCCCCTCGAGGATCGCGATGTTCCGCGCCAGGCAGCGCCGATGCGCAGGCAGATCGTCAGCGCCGAACGGATCGACGCCCGGCGTGTCGACGCCCACCAGCCTCACGCCGGCATCCGCGAGATGATCGATCAGCGCCGCATCGAGTCCGGCGAAGTCCTCGTTGAACGTCGTCGGATCCGGGGACGTCCCCGTCGCGAGCAGGATGCGCTCGACCTTCATCATCCCCTTCACCTCGTCGATCCCGACGCACCCGTCGCGATCGACCGGAACCGAGATCACCTGGCAAAGTCCGATGTACAGGCTCGGATCGATCTCATCGATCGAGGGCGCATCGGAACCACAATGGCTCGGCGCGTCCGCGTGCGCACCCAGGTGCAGCGTCGCGTGCAGGGTCGATAGCGTGACCGGATCGCCTCGCTTCATATCCATGAGGATTTCGCGCGCGGGCGGCGTATCACCCGGCCAGACCTTCATCCCCGGCGTGATCGGCGGGCTGATGTCGTACAGCATCCTTACCGCTCTCCTTTCACGACCGACTCGGCGGCGCGCCGGGGGCGCCGGGAGGACCCGGGCCTGATCATGATTGCACCTTCTTCCACACCGACTCCAGGCGCTTGGGCGAGACGGGGACGGCCGTCCCCAGTTCCTGGGCGAAGAGCGAGATGCGCATCTCCTCCAGCAGCCAGCGGTATTCCTCCAGGGCCGGATCGTGAACGCCACGCGCTTCGTGATCGGCGCGGCGCTGGGCGTACTGCGCCCAGAGGGCGTTCATCTCCGCCGCCCGATCGCTGTCCTTCGTCCGCCCCTGGTTGGTGAGCTTCTCGATGCGCCGCGCGATTGCCTTCAGGTACCGCGGATACTGCAGCAGCCACCGGTACGGCGTCTGCATCAGGAATCCGTTCGGCATGAGCCGGCCCAGATGCCGGCGGATATCCTCGACGTGATCGGCCCAGACGGGCGCGTGCAGCGCTTCCAGGTCAACCTGCACCTCGCGATGGAGGCGAAGGATGCGCCCGACGATCTCGGCCACGTCGCAGCCGACGGCCCACAGGCGCTGCCAGCCTTCGTTCAATCGCCGCTCGAACGCATCGGCGCTGCGCACCTGATCATCCTCGCCGATGAAGGCGCGGTCGGCGATGAGAAGCACCAACTCGTCGACAAGTCCATCCGGATCGCCCAGCAGCGCATAATGACGCCGCAGATCCTCGAAGCCGGGCAGGTGCTCGACCTGCACCGCGAGGTCCTCGCCGCACTCCAAGACGAACAGGCGGCGCAGGCCGCCTCGCATGGCCGACCGCGCGGCGTGCGGTGAATCGAGCACGCGGAGCGCGACGCTCTCGCCGCAATCGATCAGCGCGGGATAGCCGGCCAGCGTCATCCCGCCACGGTTGACTTCGACCTGCTCCGGCAGGGGGCCGAAATCCCACGTCGTAATGTTCTCCCGCTCCAGCCGATCATCGGCGAGCTGCGCGAATGACGCCCGGGCCGTCGCCCCGAACTGCCGACGAAGATCCTCCAGATCGCGTCCGCTGCCGATGACGGCGCCCTCATCATCGACGACACGGATGTTCATTCTCAGGTAATCATCGAGCTCCTCGACGCTCCACGCCTCAATAGGCACGGGCGTGCCCGTAATCCGATGCAGGATCGCACCCAGCGCTTCCCGCAGCGAACCCTCCCCGAACGTAAGGCGATCGAGACACGCCTCCGCGAAATCCGGGGCGGGGACAAAGTTGCGCCGCAGGTCCTTCGGCAATGACTTGATGAGCGCGACGATCTTGTCTTTCAGCAACCCCGGCACGAGCCACTCCAGACGCGCGGCGGGCAACTGGTTGAGCAGCGCCACCGGCGCCGTCAGCGTCACACCGTCGTCGCTTGTTCCCGGTTCGAGGCGATACTCCAGCGGCAGGCGCAGCTCGCCGATCGTCAGCTCATCGGGAAAGAGATGCGGGTCGGCGGTTTCGGCCCCGGGCAACATGAGATCGCGCCGGGCCATGAACAGCAGCCTCGGATTCCCCCGCTCCGCCCGGGACCGCCATCGCTCGAACCCGCGCCCGCTGAAGATCCGCGGGCCGAGGCGCTTGTCGTAGAACTTATATTGCGCCTCGACGTCGACGAGCACATCGCGTTTGCGCTTCCGGGCTTCGATGTCGCGGATCTCCTCGATGAGCCTGCGGTTATGTTCGAGAAACGGCGCGTTCGTCTCGTATTGGCCCTCGACGAGCGCCTGGTGGATGAAGATGTCCCGCGACTCCTCGGGCTCGATCGGGCCGTACGGCACGCGGCGGCGGTTGATGATCTCCAGGCCGTAGAGCGTGGCGCGCTGGAAGACCATGACCTGCGCGGTGCGGCGATGCCAGTGCGGCTGTGAGTGCGTCCGCCTCAGCAGGTGCGCGCCGATGCGCTCGATCCAGTCGACGCGTACGGGAGCGACGCAGCGCGCGTAGCGGTGGGTGGTCTCGACCATCTCGGCGGCCATGATCCACGCCGGCTCCTCGCGGAAGAGGACCGAGCCGGGGAAGATGCGGCACTTGCCGCCGCGGGCCGCGTCGTACTCGTGCCGCTCGCCCCGCCGGGCGACGTTGCTGAGCAGGCCCGCGAGCAGCGCGCAGTGAATCCGCTTCTCGTCCGCCTCCTCTTCGTTTGGACGCATGCCGATTTCGGTGACCAGAATGCGCAACTGCTGGTGGATGTCGTACCACTCGCGCATCCGCATGAACGAGAGGAAATGATCGCGGCACCATCGGCGGAGCTTGTTCTGCGAGAGATGGCGCTTCTGCTCGTGATAGGCGTCCCACAGGCGCAGGTAGGTCAGGAAGTCCGATCGCTCGTCGGCAAACAGCGCATGGGCCGCATCAGCCGCATCGGGCTGATCCATCGGTCGCTCGCGCGGATCCTGCACCGACAGGGCCGAGGCGATGACGAGGACCTCCGTCAGGCAGTCCTCGTCATCGGCGGCGAGGATCATCCGCCCGATGCGGGGATCGATGGGCAGGCGCGCCAGACGCCGCCCCAGGTCGTTGAGCCGGTCCCGCTCATCCAGCGCCCCCAGCTCGCGCAGCGTCTCGTAGCCGTCGCGGATCATCGTCTTGCGCGGCGCGTCGATGAACGGGAACGCGGCGACATCCCCCAGCTTCAGCGCCTTCATCTGCAGAATCACGCTGGCGAGATTCGTGCGCAGGATCTCCGGCTGCGTGTAGGGCTCGCGCTCTTCGTAATCGCTCTCGCGGTAGAGGCGGATACACACGCCGGGGCCGAGACGGCCGCAGCGCCCGGCCCGCTGCCGCGCCGACGCCTGCGAGATCGGCTCGACGGGCAGCCGCTGCACCTTGCGGCGCGAGCTGTAGCGGCTGATCCGCGCCAGGCCGGGATCGACCACGCCGCGTATGCCCGGCACGGTGAGCGAGGTTTCCGCGACGTTGGTGGCGAGGACGATCCGTCGTCCCCCGTGCGACTCGAACACCCGGTTCTGCTCCGCTGCCGACAGGCGCGCAAAGAGCGGAAGGACCTCCGTCTTCGGTGGATGATGCTTGCGCAGCGCCTCGGCGGCCTCACGGATGTCGCGCTCGCCGGCGAGGAAGACAAGCACATCCCCGCCGCCCGCCGCCGCGAGCTCATCCACCGCATCGAGAATGCCCTGCTGAAGATCACGATCCAGCTCATCCGGATCCTCGCTCTCCAGCGGGCGGTAGCGCACGTCGACGGGATACATCCGGCCGGAGACCTCGATGATCGGCGCGCGGCCGAAGTGCTCGCTGAACCGCTTCGGATCGATCGTGGCGGAGGTGATGATGAGCTTCAGGTCCGGCCGGCGAGGGAGAAGCTGCCTGAGATACCCCAGGAGGAAGTCGACGTTGAGGCTGCGTTCGTGCGCTTCGTCGATGATGATAGTGTCGTAGCGGGACAGCTCGCGATCGCCCTGGGTCTCGGCGAGGAGGATGCCGTCGGTCATCACCTTGATGAAGGCATCGCGTCGGGTGCGATCGCTGAAGCGGACCTTGTAGCCGACGGCGTCACCGAGGTTCGTGTTCAGTTCGCGGGCGATGCGGGCGGCGATGGAGCGGGCGGCGATGCGGCGGGGCTGGGTGTGGCCGATGAGCCCCGCCACCCCCCGGCCGGCCTCCAGACACATCTTCGGCAACTGCGTGCTCTTGCCCGAGCCCGTCTCGCCGCACACGACGACGACCTGGTGCTCCCGGATCGCATCGGCAATCTCGCGGCGATGCTCGACGATGGGCAGATCCGCCGGGAACTCCGGCCGGGGCAGGTCCCGACGCCGCGCCTCCCGCCGGGCCCGCGAGCGGGCGATGTCGGCCTCGAGCCGCGATTGCAGGCCACTCACGGGCCGGCGGCGCTGCCGCTGCCGTCGGATGCGTCGGAGGCGGCGGCGGAAGGGGCGCTGATCGGCATTCATGCACGCGCCGATGGCCGCCTCGATCGGATTGGTGCTCTCCCGCGCGATAAGATGCGTCCCCTGTCGTATCCGGATCGGCAGATGCTCAAAGAACGCCACATCTTACGACCGCCGGCCCGCCCGTCGCGGGCAGGGGCCGGAATACGCGCCGGACGCCGGGCGGTTGATCAGAGGTCAATACATCCGCCCCGTCCCGGGGTGAATGACGCTGACGCGTTTCCCAAGGAGACCCCGATGCGATTTCTCCTGGCTGTTACACTGTCGCTCGCCGGCCTGCTCGGCTCGTGCGAGGACATCCACTCCGAAGATCCCGCGACACGCGGCGCGGAATCGGCGGCGTCGGCACCGGTCGATCCCAGCGACGAGATGACGACCGAAACGGAAGGCACTTCTCACATGACCGACAAGGTAGTCAAGACGGACGCTCAGTGGCGGGCGATGCTGACGGACGAGCAGTATCGCATCACGCGCGAGAAGGGAACCGAGCCGGCCTTCAGCGGGACCTATTACAACACCACAACGCCCGGCACCTATGTCTGCGTCTGCTGCGGGCAGCCGCTGTTCGACTCGGACACGAAATACGACTCCGGCTCGGGCTGGCCGAGCTTCTGGGCCCCGATCGAGGAAGACAACGTCGCCACCGAGACCGACACCTCGCTGGGCATGGTGCGCATGGAGGTGCTGTGTTCGCGGTGCGATGCGCATCTGGGGCACGTCTTCGAGGACGGTCCGGACCCGACCGGTCTGCGCTACTGCGTCAATTCCGCCGCCCTGGAGCTGGACGAGGAGGAGTGATCGGCGCCGGCGGCCGCCGCATCGGCGCCGATCGAGGCGGGGCCTCCTCCCCCATCGTCCCGACGGTTGGGCGTGATACCCTTCGCTGAGGCGGGATCCCCGTCATTTCAGCGGTTGACGAATCGCCTCCCGCCTGCTGCGATATGGTGATCTGTTCCCGATCGATCAAGGGCGGAGGAGATCAGGCATGCCCCAGTCAATCCCCGGCGGCGACACGAGCCCTCCCGCGGAATCAGAGGACGTCGCCGCCCTGCGGCTGCCGGCCGAGTCGGTGCGCTGGCGCTGCGATCCGGCGCGGCTTCCGTTTGACACCACCGAGGAGATCGAGCCGGCGCGAAGTGTGGTGGGGCAGGACAACGCCGTCGACGCCGTCCGCTTCGGCCTGGAGTGCTACGCGCCGGGCCAGAACATCTTCATCCGCGGGCTGACGGGCACCGGCCGCATGACGCTGGTTCGGCAGTTGCTCGAGCACATCCGCCCCGCCTGCCCGCTCGCGCCGGACCGGTGCTACGTGCACAACTTCGAGCAGCGCGACCGGCCCGTGCTCATCACGCTCCCGCGGGGACGGGCCCGAGCGTTCGCCCGGCGCGTCGACGAACTGATCCGGTTCATCCGCGAGGATCTCGTCCGCGCGCTGTCCGACGAGGCGATCAAGAGCCGCCAGGACTCGATGCAGCGGAGCACGCAGGATCGCATCCGGAAGATTCTCCAGCCCTTCGAGGATGAACTGAAGGAGGCGGGCCTGGCCCTCGTGACCGTGCAGGCCGGCCCCGTCGCCCAGGGCGCCCTCTACGGCCTCATCGACGGCGAACCGACCCCGCCCGAAGAGATCGAGGAGATGCACAACCGCGGCGACATCTCCGATGAGCAGTTCCAGGACTTCGTGAGAAACCACGAGAAGTACAACCGCCGGCTCAAGGACATCTCGCACAAGATCATCGAGCTGGGACTTGCCGCCAGCGAGTCGATGGAACGATTCATCAAGCGCGAGGCGCGCTCCGCGCTGGAGCGGCTCGTCGAGCGCATCAAGAGCGACTTTCTCGATACCCGCGTCGAACGGTTCCTCGACGAGGTCGTCGAGGACGTCGTGGAGAACCGGCTGAGCGAATTGCAGGAGAGCAGCGAGTTCACGCGCCTGTACAAGGTCAACGCGCTGCTCGAGCACGCCGGCGAGACGTGCCCGACCGTGGTCGAGAACACGCCCACCGTGATGAACCTGCTGGGCTCGATCGATCGGGAGCCGGCGCCCGGCGGCGGGGCGGCCTCCGATCACACCATGATCCACGCCGGCTCGATCCTCCGCGCCGACGGCGGGTATCTCATCCTCGACGCCCGTGACGTGCTCACCGAGCCGGGGGCGTGGAAGGTGCTCACCCGCACCCTGCGGACGGGCCGGCTGGAGATCATGCCGCCGGAGCTGTCGCTGTCGTTCATCTGGGCGCATTCGCTCAAGCCCGAGCCGATCGATGTCAACGTCAAGGTCATCCTGCTGGGGGACGCCCATACGTACTACCTGCTCCAGGCGGTCGATCCGGATTTCGCCCAGCTTTTCAAGGTGCTGGCCGACTTCGACAACGTCATCCCCCGCACCGCGGAGGGCCTGGAGGACTACAGCGCGGTGATCGCGAAGGTGGCGGCGGAGGAGAAGCTGCCCGCCTTCGATCGCACCGCGGTGGCAGCGCTGATCGAGCACGGGGCGCGGATCGCCGCCCGGCGCCAGAAGCTCACCGCCCGCTTCAGCCGCCTCGCCGACATCGCCCGCGAAGCGGCCTTCATCGCGGGCAAGGAGAATCGCGGCACGGTGACCGGCGAAGATGTGAACGAGACGATCCGGCGCACCAAGCGCCGCGCCGACCTGCCCTCGCGCAAGTTCCACGAATACCTCGCCGACGGCACGATCCGCATCCAGACCACCGGCAGGACCGTGGGTCAGATGAACGGCCTGGCCGTGCTGACCGCCGGGCAGTTGACCTACGGTTTTCCCGCCCGCATCACCGCCACCATCGGCGCCGGGTCCGCCGGCGTGATCAACATCGAGCGCGAGGCGGATCTCAGCGGCGCGATTCACACCAAGGGTTTCTACATCCTCGGCGGGCTCCTGCGCCACCTCCTCCAGACCGATTATCCGCTCGCGTTCACCGCCTCCATCGCCTTCGAGCAGAGCTACGGCGGGATCGATGGCGACTCGGCCTCCGGCGCGGAGATCTGCTGCCTCCTCAGCGCGCTCACCGGCGTGCCGATCCGGCAGGACATGGCCATGACCGGGGCGATCGATCAGCTCGGTCACGTTCTCGCCATCGGGGCCGTCAACGAGAAGATCGAGGGGTTCTACGACACCTGCGAAGACATCGGCCTCACCGGCTCCCAGGGCGTGATCATCCCCAAAGCGAACGCGCTGGATCTCATGCTGCGGCAGGATGTCGTCGATGCGTGCGCCGCCGGCCGCTTCCACGTCTATGCCGTCGAGAACGTCCGCCAGGCGCTGGAGATTCTCACCGGTGTCCCCGCGGGCGAGCGGGACGAGATGGGCGAGTACCCCGCCGAAAGTCTGCTCGGGAAGGCGGTCGAGCGGGCGCGGCGGTTCTGGACGAAGGCGGCGCAGGCCATGCGCCAGCCCGTCTCCGCCGCCATCACCGGCGAAGAGCCGCCTGAATCGGACTGATCGCGGCCGCGCTTCTCGCCCGCGCGGCGCCTATTGCGGCGTTCGGAAGCTCACGCCCTCGAGGGCGAAGCCGTCGACGCTTCGGATGCGGCAGCAGACCTTCCAGTCGCCCCCGCCCTGCGTGATCTTCAGCAGCAGCCTGTTGGTTCCCTCCTCGAGCGTGACGGTGGTCGTGTCCGAACCCCGGCTCAGGCCGCGCATGACGTTGTTGGCGTGGACGACGTTGCCGTTGAGCCAGGCCTTCAGGCCGTCATCGCTGCCCATCTCGAGAAGCGCCTGCTGCGCGCGGTCGGATTCGATGATGGCCATGACGTAGCCGCAGCAGTTGGAGCCGCTGACGACCTTGTTCAGATCGTAGATTCCCGGGCTCGAGAGGGCCTCCTCGGGCATCTCGCGCCAGGCGACTTCGCCGGGGTTCTCTTCCGGATCGAAGGCGACGTCGAACAGCGCCCCGCCGCCGTGCTTCTCTCTGGTATAGGGCCCGGAGAAGGCCCAGGAGATGATGAAGTCCTCATCGCGCTGGAGGTGGTTGACGGCCTCGCCCGCCTCCTCCCGAATCGTCTCGTCTTCGCCGCACGCGGCGAGCGCGCGATCGACGGCGTCCAGCGCTTCGGCCTCATGTTCCCTGTCCAGGCGCCGGGCGATGGAGATCATCGCCGACGCGGCGCGCTCCCGCACCGTCGGCCCCTCGAGGTACTGCTCGGCCAGTTCCAGCGCCTTCGGATGGCCCACCTTGCCCAGGCTCGTCAGCGCGAGGCGGACTTCTTCATCGCCCTCCGCAACCTCAAGGGCGTCCTCGTGCATCCGCACCGTCTCCGCCGGATCCCGATCATCGGGCAGGCTGATGACGCGCAGGTAGCCGCGATAGGCCGATTCGTGATGAACCGGATCCGGCGAGTTCGCGGCGATGTCCAGCAGCGGTTCGGCCGCGCCGGCGTCCGGCCATCCCGTCAGCGCCCCGAGGGCGGTGTCGGCGATGATCGTCTCCTCGTCGTTGACCGCACCGCGCACCGCCTTCAGCGCCGTCGGCCCGGCGAGGCGCGCCAGGACGCGGATCAGCGACCGCTTCGTCGGAACATCGGCCTCCGGCATCGCCGCGACCACGGGCTCCGCGCGGCCGCTCACATCTTCGCTCCGCAGGCAGGCGGCGATGAGCGCTTCCTCCGACGCCTCGCGCTGCTCGTCCGTCGTCGCATTGACGAGCAGGCGCACCAGTTGGCCCTCGTGCCGCGGCTGCGCGATCTGCTTCAACGCGCCGAGGGCGGCCAGATGCACGCGGCCCTCCCCGTCACCGGCGGCCAGTTCGAGCAGGGCGGGCACGTGTCCGGTCGCGCCCCGCGCGCCCAGCGAGCGGGCGAGCTCGCACCGCACGTGGGGCGAGGCGCGTTTCATCAATGATGCGATCGCGGCGTTGATATGCTCGCCCTGCAGCCGATCCAGGCTCGCCCGCGCTTCCTCGACACAGTCCCCCTCCGGCGTGGCGGCGAGGGAGGCGAGGAGGGCCACGCTCGAGGCGTTGCCCAGCTCGCCCAGCGCCTCCACCGCTGCCCGGCGCGCGTCCCGATCGGCGCGCTCGATGAGGGCGGTCACCGCCGGCCGGGCGGTCTTGTCCCCGCGCTCCGCCAGGGCGTCGATGAGCCGCACCTGCGCTTCGCCGGAGAGGACGTCGGCGCGATTGGCGAGGGCTTTCGTGACCTCCTCGCCGGGCATCTGGACCACCAGCCGCGCCGCCGTCCCCCGCCAGCGCGGATCATCGCTTTTCAACATGTCGCTGACGAGCGCGACCGCCTGCATCGGCTGGACTCGGGCCAGGCCGCGCAGGCCCGCGGTGCGAATCTGCCGCGGGTGCGCTTCATCGAAGAGATGCCGATAGATGGCCGCCGCCCGCGCCGGTTGCCGCTGTCGATCGAAGCGCTCGGCGAAGGGGATCAGCGCTTCAAGCAGCGCGATCCGCGCCGACTCGACGTCGTGCTCGTCGGCGAAGACGGCGAGTTCGGCAAGCAGGTCGAAGGCGGCCTGGTCGCCTATCTTCCCCAGCGCGGCGATCACCGCCAGCATGGTCGCCCTGTCGTCCGTGGCGATGTGCCGCAGCATGGGGACGGCCCGGATGTCGCCACGCTCCCCGATCGAGTTGATGATGCCGATGCGCAGCTCGCCGCTCACCCGGTGCAGGGCGTTCCGCAGCGCCCCGGCCGCCGCGTCGCGGGGAATGCCCTCCAGCGCGTACCGCGCCATGTGCGACAATCGCTCATCGTCCAGCAGGGCGGCGAGAGCGGCGACCGATTCATCGCCGCCCACCAGCGCCAGTTGCCGGCAGGCGAACGCCTTCGCGTCCACCGTCGAACTGTCCGAGGCCAGCAGATCGAGCAGGCCCTGCACAACCGGCCCTCGCTCGCCCGGGTGATCCAGCGCGTAGCGTACGTGCGCCGCGACCGCGGTCAGCGGCAGGCGGCTTTCACCGAACTCGTATTCCGCCGTCTTTCGAAGCGCTTCCTCGAGCGGCATGACGTCGCCGCCCGGCCCGACGAGCTCGGCGCTGGGCGTCGTATCCGCGGGCAGATCACCCAGCGCGAACTGAATCCCGTCCAGGTAGTGCTGAAGGACCTTCGGATTCCAGAAGATCTCGTTGCGATGCCCCAGCGAGCAGTAGAACACCCTTCCCTTGTCGTAGGAACGGACCCAGCTCACCGCAAAATCGCCGTCATCGCGGTGGATGCCCTTCTTCGCCATGTCGGTGCGGATCGTGTCGAGGCTGAGCAGGACGCGCAGCGCTTCACGTGAATACGGATCCTTGAACTGGTAGATCTCATCGGTGATGACCAGCGGTTCGCCCTCGAAGGCGGCGTTCACCGGGTGATCCGGATCGTCGATCCTGAGGGTGACCTCCTCGTGCCAGGGATGGCCGTGGAAGTACCCGCCCATCATCCTGCCGAACTCGGGCCAGTCGTAGAAGCAGTCGGTGGCGGCGTGGATGCCCACGACGCCCCCGCCGGCCTTCACCCAGTCGATGAGGCTCGTCTTCAGCGCGGGATCTTCGAACAGCGTGCCGGTCGTGTTGTTGAAGACGACCGCATCAAAGCGGGCGAGATTCTCCTTCTCAAACATGGCGACGTCGTCGCTCACCACCGCCTCGTACGCCCCCGTCTTCTCACCCATGCGCCGCAGGGCCGCGACACCCCAGGGAATCGCGCCGTGCCGGTACCCCTTGCACAGCGAGAAAATGAGCAGCGTCCGCGTTTCACGCGGCTGCATCGTCGGCTCTTGCGGCAGCGCCTCCTCGATGCGGGTCATGTCCGCCTCGGGTATGTCCGCCGCCCCGCTCGTCTGCCATCCGTTCATCGCGCCGAACAGAATCACGATCGCCGACATCATCCACACGCGTGGCCAACACCGAAGTCTCATCAATCCGTCCTTTCCGCAGACAGGTTCTTTCGTTCTGGAGCCGATCATCGCGCCTCGCTCACAGCCGCCACGGCTCGCGCATCGCGCGATCGGTCATCCGCTGGGCCTGGGCGTCGTTGATGACCTGCTCCCGGCCGGGGTTCCACCGCACCCTGCGGCCCAGAAGCATGGCGATGTTGCCCAGATGCGCGACGGTGATCGTGCGATGAGCCTGCTCGATGGGCGCGATCGGCTCCCCCCGGCTCTTCACACAGTCCAGGAAGTCGCGATAGTGCCCCGGCGAGCGAGACAGGTGCACCTCGCCGGGCCCGAACGTCTCCTCGAGCAGCGATTTCGGATGCGCGTCGATCCGGCCGCGGTTCACGAACACCCATCCGTCCGGCCCCTCCCATTTCACGCCGTTCTCGAACTTGTTGGTGACCACGATCTTCACGCCGGTGTGGTAGGTGCAGGTAAAGCGGTAGTTCGTGGCCGCGTCCCACAGCCCGTCGGGCGGGAACTCGCCGACTCCTTCGACCTCGACCGGGCCGGTATACATCAGATCCAGCCCCCAGTGCGCGATGTCGATGTGATGGGCGCCCCAGTCCGTCACCTGGCCGCCGGAGTAGTCCAGGATCCACCGGAAGTTCCAGTGCGTGCGCCCCTCGCAGTACGGCGCCCACGGCGCGGGCCCCAGCCACCGGTCGTAATCAAAGCCTTCCGGTACCGGCAGGGGCGGGCGCATCTCGCAGGTGGGCGTGGTCGGCAGGCCGCAGGTGACGGTGTGCACCTTCCCGATCCGGCCGTTGCGCACCAGCTCGCAGGCGAAGCGGAACCGAGTGTCGCTCCGCTGCTGGCTGCCCGTCTGGAACACGCAGCCGGCGCGGCGCACCGCGTCGCTCATCACCCGTCCCTGGTTGATCGTCAGGCTCAAGGGTTTCTGGCCGTAGATGTCCTTGCCCGCCCGCGCGGCGCCGGTGATGATCAGGGCGTGCCAGTGATCGGGCGTGGACTGAACGATGGCGTCGATGTCATCGCGCGCGAGCACCTCGCGGAAGTCGTTGTAGGCGTCGCAGCCGCGATAGGTGCCGGACGCGGTCTGGCCGGCGTAATGCTCTTCGACCGTGCGCTGCGCCGCCTCCCGCCGCTCGCGGTCGGGATCGCAGACGGCGAGCACCTGCACGTCGTCCTGGCCGAGGAAGCTGCGCATGTCGCCGTTGCCCATGCTCCCGCAGCCGATCTGGGCCATCGTGATGCGGCCGCTCGGCGCGGGCCGGACCGCGCCGCGGGCGGAGGGGGCGAAAGACGGGACGACATACGGCGCGGCGAACGCGGTCGCGGCCGCGCCTCTCACGAATTCCCGACGCGTCATGTCTGCGGACCTGGCCATGATGTTCGGCTCCGGCGATGAAAACGTGAACCGGCCCCGGCACGGGACGGCCGGGCATTGTCGCCCATCCGCCGCCCGCCGACAAGTCCGCCGCAGGAGGCCCCCGAGATGGCGACCGCCGAGCGGGAACGACTCCCGGCCCCCTTTTTCG
The DNA here is from genome assembly GCA_034211115.1 of Planctomycetota bacterium. Classification (GTDB taxonomy): domain Bacteria; phylum Planctomycetota; class Phycisphaerae; order Phycisphaerales; family SM1A02; genus JAXHTH01. The sequence continues at coordinate 31,980 of JAXHTH010000062.1, forward strand.
GTCTTCAGTGCGACAGCAGGCGGCGAAGTTCGGCGGCGAGACGCCGACCCACCTGTTCCTCCTCGTCCACCACCACGTCCGCGCCGGCGCGCACGAGTTCGCCCGTGCTGATGTGATACCGCGCGCGGACGATGATCCGTGCCGGCGATCCCGTCGCGCGCACCTGCCCGATCACGGCCAGCACGATCTGCGGGGCCGGAAGCGCGATGACCACCGCCGCCGCCGTCCGCACCCCCGCGTGCTCGAGCACCTCCGCCTGCGACGCGTCGCCCACGTGCGCCGTGAAGCTGTACTGCTCCGCCCGCCGGGCGATCTGCGGGTTGAGATCGATCACGTGCACGACCGTCTCGCGCTCGACGAGCATCTCCGCCACCGCCTGGCCGGCGGGGCCGAAGCCGACGATGAGCACCCGTCCCGGCGCGGCTTCGTCATCCTCCGGCGGCTTCGACGCCTCCGGCGCCGGGCTCGGCCGACGCGCCAGGAAGCGCTGCACGCGAGCGCCGAGCTGCGGCGCGGCGGCGACGAGATACGGCGTCAGCACGAGCGTCACGATCGTCGCGGAAACCAGCAGCAGGAAGATCGGCTCCCCGATCACCGCGCTGCTGAACGCGATGCTCGCGAGCACGAAGGAGAACTCGCCCACCTGGGCGAGACACAGCCCGGTGGCGAAGGCGTGACCGTGCCGCCGCCCCAGCCGCCACATCAGCAGATGAACGATGAGCGCTTTTCCGATGATGATCGCCGCCACCAGCGCGAGCACCCACCACCAATGGGCGATCATCCAGCCCGGCCGGGCGTACATGCCCACCGCGCCGAAGAACAGGGTCACGAGCACGGTGCGCAGACTGACGACATCGGCGCGCACCTGCACCGCGAACGGCGAGCCGGCCAGCAGCATCCCCGCCACGAACGCGCCCAGGGCCGGGGAGATGTTCACCGCGTGCGCGGCCCACGCCGACCCCAGCGCGGTCACCGTCGCGAGAAGGATCGGCAGTTGACGGTTGCGCATCATGGTGCGCGTGCCGAGCAGCCGCGGCACGAGGACGTTGAAGAGCACGAAGAAGGTGACGATGAGGACGGCGGCGCCGCCGACGGTCTTCAACGCCTCCGTGGCCACCTGCCCCGCGGCGCCTTCGCCGCCCAGCAGTTCCACGAGCAGGACCAGCGGGACCATGGCGATGTCCTGCAGCAGCAGCACGCCCAGCGCGCCCCGGCCGTGCACGGTGTCCAGTTCCACCCGCTCGGCGAGCAGTTCGAGGACGACGGCGGTGGAGCTGAGGGCGATCATCGCGCCGAGGGCGACGGCCGCCTTCGCGTCCGCGCCCAGCGCCATCGCCGCGGCCCCGGCGATGATCATCGTCACCGTGATCTGCGCGATGCCGCCGATGAGCGCGACCGGACCCAACTGTCTCAGGCGCGCCCAGGAGAACTCCAGGCCGATGCTGAACAGCAGCATCGCCACCCCGAGCTCCGCGAGCAGCGCGACCTCCGCCTCCGCGCTCACCCAGTGCAGCACGTTGGGTCCGATGAGCATCCCCGCCAGCAGGTAACCGACGATGGCGCTCTGCCGCAGGCGCTGGCAGAACGCGCCGAGCACCGTCGCCGCGGTGAGCAGGATGAGCAGATCAAGCAGGATCGACCAGGCGGCCATGGCGGGCATCCGCGCGGAGGGAACGGAACGGGCATGCGCCTCTTCGGCACGCCGATTGTAGCCATTCTCGCCGTTGTCCCTGTTGTTCGGGACCCGGAATGAAACAGCCCCGACCGCAAAGGCCGGGGCCGATCAGTACTCGCGGGATTCGGTCCGAAACCGGATCAGTTCGGCGAAACCGGTTGCGCCGGCTCGTCCTCGTTCTCGGAGGCGTTGATCGCGTTCTCTTCCAGGAACAGCCGGATCTTCTCCAGCGCCTTGTTCTGGATCTGGCGCACGCGTTCCTTGGTCACGCCGATGATCTGGCCGACCTGCTCGAGGGTGAGCGGCTCGGTCTCCTTCTTCGCGCCGAGGCCGAACCGGTGATGGATCACCGTCTGCTCGACCTGCGTCAGCTCCGCATCGTTGTTGAGGACGATGTGCTTGACCTCTTCGGCGCACTCTTCCTCGTGCGTGCGGCGGACGTTCTCCAGGTGGTTGGACTTCTCCAGGGCCGGGTCGAAGTCCGTGGGGAAACGCTGGCGATACTTGCTCAGCTTCATCCCCTGTCGGGAGAAGGCCTTGAGGATGGCCCGGCAGGCGTAGGTGGAGAACTTGAAGCCGCGGGCGCAGTCGAACTTGTCCACCGACCGCAGCAGGGCCATGTTCCCCTCGCTGACGAGGTCGGCGAAGTCCACCTCGCTCATCCGGGTCCGCTTGGCCATGGCGAGCACGAGGGCGAGGTTGGTCTCGGCGATCTGCTCGCGATAGGCGACGGCGGTG
>JAXHTH010000063.1:0-13718 GCA_034211115.1 Planctomycetota bacterium
CCGCGGCCGCGGACGAGCCGCCGGCCGACCCCGACGCCGCCCGCGGCGAGGGCTCCCAGGCGTCGCCCCCGCCCGCCCAGGGCGAGGAATCGGAGGGCGCTTCGCCGGCCGAGTCCCGGCCCCGGGAGGTGCAGGCCCGGCGGGCCTGACGCCACCGCCGCAACCGTGCCGGGCGGCCGGCGCCCCCGCGAGGCAACCGCGGCCGCCCCGCCGCCGTCACTTGGCGGCATCTGCAAACCGTTCTAGAATGGCCCGTCGGCCTCCGCCGCCGCCGGCGAGCGGCATGCGTGCGGCCGCGCTGCGGGCCCCCCGGCCATGATCGCCGGCCCCCCGCGACAGACCATTTCCCTCCCCGGCGCGCAAAAGAATGCACGCCGGATCTCGCACAACGCGAAAGGAGCGCCGGCGAAGAGCATCTCAGCGGGCAATACCGCGCGAGAAATCACGTTCAGTTCACGGAACATTGGCAACTGCCGCCTGTCTATTCCGATAGAAAAAGCGAAACACCGTTGAAGCCAGAGGGTCGTGGGGCGGACAACCGCAGGGGACAACAGGAACACTGCGTCCCGCACCGGCTCGTGAGCGGAACAGGCGACGGCGGTTCGTGCGGTCGAGTGCGGGCATGAATCGGTACGCGGTCATCTCGGACATCCACGGCAACCTGTTTGCCCTCCAGGCGGTGATTGCGCGCCTCGCCTCGCTCGAGGTCGACGAGGTCGTCTGCCTGGGAGACATCGTCGGCTACGGCCCGCATCCGGGGGAGTGCCTCGACCTCATCGTCAAGTACAGCACCTACACCGTGCAGGGCAACCACGATGAAGCCGTCGTCGATCCCGACTGCGCCGACGCGTTCAACGGCGCGGCGCGGGAAGCGATCTACTGGACCCGCGATGTGCTCGGGCCCCTGCACCTCAACGCGCTCAACCAGTTGCGCACACTCCAGCGGCTGGGGCCGGAGGAGTGCGTGATGTGCGTGCACGACAATCCCCACCCCGGCCCCACGGATTACGTGCACGACAAGAACATCGCGGCCCTCGCCTTTCGCGGCGTCAACACCCACATCTGCCTCATCGGCCACACCCACGTGCCGATGGTCTTCGAGACCGCGGGCGGGAATCCGGAGGAGGAGTTGACCGCGGCGGCGCTGACGGCCTACATCCCCAGCCACGAGGTGGAGATCCGCCTGGAACCGGGGCGGCGCTACATCTGCAATCCCGGCTCGGTCGGCCAGCCGCGTGACTGCGATCCCCGCGCCAGCTTCGCGGTGCTCGATCTGGAGCGCGAGACGTTCACGGTGTACCGGGAGGAGTACGACGTGGCCGCGGCGCAGGCGGCGACGCAGCAGGCGGGCCTGCCCACCATCCTCGCCGACCGCCTCGCCATCGGCGCATAAACGTCAAAACGTCAAAACGTCGAAACGTCAAAACGCGGAGAGGCCGAAGGTCCGATGCCCGCCTCCGTCACCTGTTCCTGACGTTCCGACGTCTGGACGTTTGGACATTTCGACGTTTGGACGTTTCGACGTTTGTCACACCCGGATGCGTTTCCAGCCGCCGTGGAAGAAGCGGGCGCTGAACATCGCCGCCCGCACGACCATCTCGCTGCACAGGCCGATCCAGATCCCCTCCAGCCCCAGGCCGAAGTAGATGCCGAACAGCCACGCCGCGGGCAGGCGCACGCCGTAGCTGGAGACGGTGGTGAGGATGAAGGTCCAGGTGGTGTCGCCCACGCCGCGCAGCCCCTGCCGCAGGACCATCATGATCGCGAAGAACACCTGGCAGAGGCCGCAGATGAACAGCAGGTTGGGCACGTGCTCCAGGTGGACGGGCTCGGAGCTGATGATGCGCGTCAGCGTCTCGCCGGCGAGGATGTAGACGACGCCCACGCTGCCCATGATGAGGCAGGTGATTCCCGTACAGACGAGCACCGCCTTCTGCGCCATGGCCGGATTGCGCGCGCCCAGGTACTGCCCCGCGAGCGCGCCGGCCGCGATCCCGATCGCGAAGCCGGGCAGGATCGAGAACATCTCCCACTGGACGGTGATGATGTGCGCGCCCTGGAGGCCGGCCCCGTCGACCTGCTCGGCCGCGATCTGGCCGATGAACACGAGCACGAAGAGGTTGGCCACCCACATGCTGATCCCGTCCAGGAAGCTGGGCACGCCGACGCGGACGATCCGCCAGACCATTGCCGCCTTCAGCGGCAGCTCGCGAAGCTCCAGGCGCAGATCCTTCACCCCTCGCATCTGCACGCCGACGATGAGCACCGCCCCCACCACGTAGCTCACGGCCGTCCCGAGAGCGATGCCCGAGACGTGCAGATCGAAGGGGGGATGGGGCAGTTGAAGGCCGCCGATCGTGACGTCCGCGCCCGCCAGCGTCCAGGAGAGGACGATGTTCACCACGTTGGCGATGATGACGATGATGGCCGGTTTCGTGGTTTCGCCCGCACCACCCAGGGTCATTGATCCCACCATCATGACCCCGCAGAAGGGCATCGCCCAGGCGAGGATCCGCACGTAGTCGATGCCCATCACCGCCGCTTCGGGCGTGAGCTTGCACCAGCGGACGATGAGCGGCGCGCCGAACCAGAGGACGGCCCCGATGATCGCGCCCCAGATGAGGCTCAGGCCCATGGTCTGCCCGAGGGCGTGATGGGCCTCGGCGGTGCGCCCGCCCCCGATGCCGCGCGCGACGATGGCCTGCCCCCCCACCCCGAGGCCGGCCATGGCGATGCCGATGAACCAGGCGATGTAGGAGCCGATGCCCAGCCCGTCGAGGGCGGGGACGACGATTTCCCCCGGCAGGTTGCCGGCGATGATCTTGTCCACCAGCCCCAGGCACGCCGCCGCCAACTGCTGGAGCAGGATCGGGCCGGCCAGGATCACGATCGCGGCGGGAAGGGTCTTGCCCGCCAGCTTCCCCGAACGGATCGCCCCTTCCGCGTCCTGCAGGGCCTCCTCCTCGATGACCGCCAGTCCGGCCAGCGGCGCATCCGCCTCCACCGCCGAGGATCGCTCCAGCGCGCCGCGATCGTCGGGTTCGTGTCCGTGGTCCGGCAAGATCGGGGATTGTAGAACACATCGCCGCCCGGGCCCGCGACGACGACGAACCGATCTCGCCCGACACCACCGACGTGCCTAGATGTTGACGAGGACCTTCAGCATCCCCGGGCGGGCGGCGGCGTGGAGGAGCTCCGCCCCGTCATCGAGACTCATACGGCGGGAAATCAGGCTCAGCACGTCGACTTCTCCCCGCGCCAGCGCGCTCACCGCCTCCTCCACCGGACCGGTGGACGATCCGATCAGCTCGATCTCGTTGAGCACGAGCGGCGTGAGGTCCGACGCGGCCGCCATCCGCGACGTCGGCGCCAGCAGCGACTTGAGCAGCACCTTCCCCCGCGGGCGCACCAGCCGCATCGCCAGCTCGAGGCCGGTGGGCGAGCCGGTGCAGTCGACGACGATGTCCTGATCGGCACGGCGGCCCACATCATCGACGTGCCGGTGCCGGATACCCCATTTCTCGCAGATCATCAGCTTCTCGCTGTAGCGGCCGACGAGGCGCACGGACGCGTTGAGCTTCGCCATCACCTGCACCATGAGCAGCCCCAGCGGGCCGTCGCCGAGGACGGTGATGTACGGCTTGCCCTCGATGGTCAACTGGCGCACGGCCTGCATCGCCGCCCCCAGCGACTGGGCGAAGACGGCATGATCGTCATCCACCGAGTCCGGCACGGCCAGGAGATTCTGTGTCGGCAGGGTGAAGCGATCGGCCAGGCACCCGTCTCGACCGTCCATGCCGAGCAGTGTGCGGTTCCGGCAATGCCGGCTCAGCCCCGCCTGGCACATGTCGCAGGCGCCGCAGAAGACGTTGATCGACCCGACCACGCGCTTTCCGGTCAGGCCGATGCTGTCTTCGCCCTCGATCGCCTCGACCACGCCGACGAACTCGCGCCCCAGCGTGCCGGAGAACCCGCCCAGCCCCTGGCTGATCTCCAGGTCGATGCCGCCCACCGCGGCGCGCGTGGTGCGGATCACCGCCTCGCCGGGCGCGGGCGCCGGCTCGGGTCGATTGACCTCCAGCCGCGTGTTCGTTCCATCGAAGATGAGTGCTCGCATGTGCGTTCATCCCCCCGGCCCCCGGGATCGCGGTCCGGCGTCTATCCTCCCCTCTCGCCGGGTGGGTTCGCCTCGTCTTCATCCTGATACGTACGGCGCTGCGATTCCGGCCTCAGGCCCACGGGCGGCGCGGGCTGCTCGATCGGCCGGCTCGTCCAGAACGCGAGTTTCTCCAGCCAGCTCTCCCGCCGCTGGTAGGTGGGATAGAGGTACTCCTTGCCGCCGGCGAATCGATCACCGCCCGCGTCGTTGTACCAGCTCAACCATTGCGATGGATCGAGGCCATGCGCCTGACCGGTCAGCGTGTGCAGTGATTCTCTCGCGGCGACGTTGACCGCCAGCTCGCGCGCGTCCAGCGCCGCCACCAGCCCCTGGAACACGCGATCCTCCGGGTACTGACCCAGCGCGCGTGCGACGGCGATGCGCACGTCCGCATCCTCGTTCGGGTCGCGCAGCGATTCGAGGAGGGCGGGAACGACCCGGGGTTGTGGATCCGCTGCAGGCCCTTGGCCGCCTCCCAGCGCACCTGCACGTTCTCGTGCGCGAGCTGCCCGGCGATGAGGGGCGCATCCTCGACCGTGCCGTGCCTGGCCAGCGCGCGGATCGCCGCCGCCTTCACCAGCGGGTCACGCTCGTGCTCGACGTAATCGCGATACGTGCGCAAGTACGGCGGATTGCCGCCGAACGGGGCGTTGGCGATGAGCAGCGTCCCCTCCCGGCGCTCGTCCGGATCGTGGGGGTTGAGCATCATCTCCGCCGCCTGGCGCGGCGTGGTGGGCGTGAGCCCCTTGGCCAGGGCATTCAGGTCCGCCCCGATCGTCTCGCACCCGCCGGCCAGCAGCGCCAGCGCAACCAGGAGCACCGGGATCGCCGTCCCGATCACGGTTCTTCGCGTTGAGGCACGTCCATCCATTGTGCTCGCTGCCTGCGCTCCCACCGGCCGCTCCCGGCCGGATCGTCGCGTCAGTCTACTGCATCGGCGCGCGGCGGGCGACCGCGCCACCTCGCCGCGCCCTCCCTCACCGGCCGGCCCCCTCCACCAGCGCGGCCTGCGTCGCCCGCGTCCGGAGCAGGTCGATCATCGACCGGACCTCATCGGCCATTTTCGTATTGGGAAACTCCGTGATGATCGTCTCCCCGATGCGGGCGGCCTCGGCCCAGCGGCGGTCGTTGACGGCGAGCTTGAACTGCACGCCCAGGTTGTCCCGGTGCTTGACCACCACCCCCTGGGCGACCTCGGCCAGGCGCTCGGCCTCGGCCGGCTCGAGGTATCGATCCAGCTCCTTGAGCAGGTTCATCGCGGCCTCGACGTCATCGCGCTGGGCGGCCTGGAGGAACTGCACCTCCAGCTCGTGCTTGTGCTCCGCCCGGGCCTGGAGGATGCGCTGATCGAGGTTCTGGACGAGGTGGGAATCGTGATAGAGGCGGCGGATGCGCGACGCCTCCTGGTGCACCGCCGCCCAGTCCCGCGCCCGCAGCAGGCCGTCAAGCTGATCCATCGCCGCCCGCACGTCCGCGTCGAACCGTTGCTGCCTTGCCTGCATGATCCTGCTTCGGAACGTCTCCGCTTCGTTGCGGTGGCCGAACACATCCGCCATCTCGTCGCACAGCGTGAGGGCGACGTTGTACTTGCCCTCGGCGATGTCGGCCTCGATCGCCGCCCGCAGCAGGTCCATCTCGCGCTCGCGGAACAGCACGCGCTTGGCGCTGTCGGAAAGCATGCTGTGCTCGTGGATCTGCTGGAGCGTGTCGCGCAGGTCCTGCGGCAGCGCCGCGGCGGCCGACCCCTCACGCTCGGCCAGATCATGCAGGGCGAAGACGATGGGAACCGAGCAGCCCGCGATCGCCGCCGCGAGCAGCCCGATCCCGACCACAATCCAGTCGTCGCTGAGCGCCCCGCCGGCAACGATGCCGAAGGCCGTGATCAGGATGACCCCGTACACCGCCCCGATGAGCGATCGCATCAGGCCACTGATGAGCAGGACCACCGCCGACAGCCCCGCGATCACGAACGGCACCGGCGCATACGGCTGGCCCAGCGCGAGAATCCCCAACCCTGCGCACGCCAGGCACCACAGGCCGAGCACGATGTAAACGATGATGGCCCGCGTTCGACCGGTCTTCTTTGTCTGTGCCGTCATATCCGTCACCCTCATCTCCGCAGGTCGATCCCCGCTCATGACGCGTCCTCGAGCAGCGTGACCCGTCACCGCCGCTCCGCCGCCGACACCCCCGCTCAGCTCCCCGGCACCGGTTGCGTGCCGTCCGCGCCGCAGTCGAAATGTGTCGGGACGAAGCAGAGGAACTTGAACGGACCGTCTCCGACGTTGACGAACTGGTGGATGACGTTCGGCTCCACGAGCAGGGCGTCGCCGGCGGTGATCTCGTGGAACTCGCCGGCGTGCTCGACCCGGCCCGTCCCCTCGAGGATGTAGATCTCGTGCTCGTAGTTGTGGCTGTGGCGGGGCGTGTGGCCGCCGGGCTCGACGGTGAAATGCCGCATCGAAAACGTCGGGGCCCTGTCCTCGCGGCCCACGAGCAGCCGCTTGGAGACGCCCTTGACGCCCTCCATCGCCATCGGCTCGCCTTCCATCGTCTCCGGCCGTCGTATCAGCATGGTCTTCTCGCTCCGTCTGGCAGGCTGGATCCGGGGCCCCTACTCTAACCGAACCGGCCCCGCCGGGTTTTTCATCACCCGACCCCCGGAGAGGAAATCGTGCCCAGCCCCGCCAGCCCCCATATCCAGCCCTTCACGCTCGGCGACTTCATGACCAACTGCTTCGTGGTGACCGTGCCGGGGGGCGAGGACCCCGGCGCGTGCTGGATCGTCGACTGCGGCTTCGACCCGGAGCCGATGTTCCGGCACATCGACGAGGAGGGCCTCAAGCCCGCCGCCCTGCTGCTCACCCACGCCCACGCCGACCACATCGCCGGCGTCGATGCCGCCCTGGGCCGCTACGGCAAGCTGCCGATGTACCTGCACGAGGCCGAGCGGGGGTTCTGCTCCGATTCCATGCTCAACCTCTCGGGGATGATGGGCATGCACGTGACGTGCAGCGAGCCGGACCACTGGCTCGCCGACGGCCAGACGCTCGAGTTCAACGGCACGAGTTGGCGCGTGGTTCACACGCCGGGCCACAGCCCCGGGTGCGTGCTGTTCATTCACGATGAATCGAACCAGGCGATCGTGGGGGACACGCTCTTCGCCGGCTCGATCGGCCGCATCGACTTCCCCACCTCCGACCCGGCCGCGATGCGTCACACGATCCACGAAATCATGATGAACCTCCCGGACAAGATGACGATCTACCCGGGCCACATGACCCCCACCACGATCGGCGCCGAGCGGCGGGGCAACCCGTTCGTCCTGGGGGGGTTTTAAGAATCGCGGGAGTGTGCTGCGCCGCAAGCGGCGGGTCAGGCGATTCGGATGACGGGAGGCAGGAACCGTGAGCGGACGAGATGATCTCGCATCCCCCGTCAGTTCGGCGCCGCCGACGACGCCGCAGCCGGAGCCGCGCGAGTTCAGACCCACGCGCGGCGCGGGATGGGTGATGCTCATCTTCAGCGCGGCTTGTGCGGCCTACGCCCTTTATAACCTGACCGCTTCCGACGCCTTCGCGCTGCAGCGCGGGCCGATCGACACGCTGGTGGGCATCATGCTCCCCGGCGTGGTGGGTCTCATCTGCCTCATCTTCGCTCTGATCTATCTGCTCAATCCCGTCCGCTGCATATCCTTCGATGCAGACGGGATTGGCCTGCGCTCGGGCAATGAGCGCATCCTCGTTCGCTGGTCGAACATCGAATCGCTCGAATCGGCACGGCGGATGGGACGCCCGATCGGCATCCGCGTTGTCGATCTGGACAGCGTCGAGATGGACGCCCGGCCGGTGCATCCGCTGAGCCTGATCCTCTGGCGGGGAGCAACGCATCGCGCGATGACCGTGCTCTCGGCCCTGCTGGTCCTGCGGCCGAGCTATCTGGCCTTGTGGAAGCTCCGCGACAGTCGATCGGTGATGGGCTGGAGCCGGCGGCGTCTGGGCTATGAGTTGTTCATCATGCGCGGCCTCTCGATCAACGCGAGCCACGAGGAGTTCCTGCGCGCCGCGCTGCCCTTCTGGCAGCGCTACGGCCCGCCGGCCGCGCGGGGCGATGCCGAGGGATGATGGCTCGGTGTTGAACTCCGCGCCGGGCGGGATCGGCGTTGAGCGGCAGTGTGCTGCGCCGCAAGCGGCGGCGGGGTCCGCCCCGCCGAAGCCGCTTGCGGCGTAGCATGCGACCGGGCGCGCACCGGGCTTACGGATACCGCCCGGCCGCCCGCAGTCGTTTCACGTACGGCGAGTTCGGGCTGTGCCCCTCGTGCAGCGGCCACCGATCGTACTCGATGACGAACGGCCAGCGCTGAGGCGGGAGACCGATCTTCGCTGGATTTCCGTCGATGTACGGGATCGTCCGCTCAACGTCATCGGGGTGATCGAGGAAGACGGACCATCCGCCTCCTCCCGTCCAGACGGGATGATCGCTCGGCCGAAGGCCCGCCTCAATCAACCTCCAGCGCGAGGCGTTCTGGAGGAGTTCGATCATCTTTTCAGCGCGATCCCGGTGTTTGCGGATGAGGATATGAACATGATCGGGCATGATCGCGCAGGCGTAGGACGTGTAGCGCCGCTGCGCGATGACATCGCTGAACGCATCGGCCACGAGTTGAATCGCGTCATCGCGAATCTCGAGCAGCGGGTGCTTTAATGCCTTGGCCGCGTTTTCATAGAAAGCGCGAACATCACGCGACACCGGTTGAATCTTCTTGCGCCCGTAATGCAGTTCGCCCAGTGCGGCAATGCGGTCGCTCGCGATGGTGCGCGAGGTGCTGCCGCGGGGATCATTGGGAAGCCACCAGCCATACGCCGTCCAGATGAGGTGGCAGGCGATGACGATCGGATGCATGGGGGTCGATGATACAACGGGCGCATGCGACGCCGCAAGCGGCGTCGGCAGGATGGACCCCGCCGCTTGCGGCGTAGCATGCGTCCGATCGCGGCCCCCGGCCCTGGTTAATCGTCTTCGTCCTTCGGCTTGTACGCCGCGATGACGTCGGCCTGGACATTGGGCGGCGTGCGCTCGTCGTGGCTGTATTCCATGCTGTAGGAGCCGGCCCCGCCCGACATCGACTTAAGTTGGCTGGAGTACGTCGCCACCTCCGAGAGCGGCACCTCGACGGAAACCACCGCCTGGTTGCCCGGCAGCATGTCGGTGCCCTGGATGCGGCCGCGGCGTCCGGAGATGTCCGATGTAATGTCGCCGATCATGTCCGCGGGCACCGTCACCTCCATACTGACATACGGTTCGAGAAGAACGGGCCTGGCCTTCTGGATGGCATCGACGAACGCCTTCTTCCCCGCGGTGACGAAGGCGACTTCCTTGGAGTCGACCGGGTGATGCTTGCCGTCGTAGACGCTGACCTTGATGCCCTGCATCGGGTAGCCGGCGATGGCGCCGTCGTGCATGACCTGCCGCACGCCCTTCTCGACGGCGGGCATGAACTGCCTGGGAATCGACCCGCCGAACGTCGCGTCCTCGAAGACGAGCCCGTTGACGGCCTCTTCCTCGTCTCCGGTGAGCGGCTCGACGCGGAGGTAGACCTCGCCGAACTGCCCCGCCCCGCCCGTCTGCTTCTTATGTCGATGATGGCCCTCGGCCTTGGCGGTGATGGTCTCCTTATAGGCGACCTTGGGCTGGCGGGTTTCGACCGCGACGCCGTACCGGTCCTTGAGCAGGCGAAGCTTGACGCGGAGATGCTGCTCGCCGAGGCCGCGGAGGACGGTTTCGCTCGTGGCCTGGACGCGCTCGTACTCGAGGGTGGGATCCTCGGCGGTGAGCTTCTGCAGCGCTTCGCCCATCTTGGTCTCGGCCCCCTTGCTCGTGCCCTCGATGGCCAGCCCGTACATGGGCTTGGGCAACGCGATCGGATTCATGTGCAAATCGTCGGCGATATCGCCCGTGTGAAGGGTGACGTCGTAATCGATCTCGTCGACCTTGGCCACCGCGCCGATGTCGCCGGCGATGATCCGCTCCGTCTCCGTGTGCTCCTTGCCCATGAGCTTGAACACGTGCGCGATGCGGATGCTCTTGCGGGCATCATCGACGCGGGGCGAGACGTCGGAGCCGATGTGTCCCTGATGCACCCGGAAGACGCTGAGCTTGCCCACGTAGGGATCGGAAGAGACCTTGAACACGTGCGCGACCGCCGGGGCGTCAGGATCCTGCTTGGGGACGAACGGCTTCTGCTCGTCGTTCTCGGTGTACTCGAACGGCGGCGGGGTGCCCTCCGTGGGGTTGGGGCACATCGACGCGAAGATGTCCATCAGCTCCTTCACCCCGACGTTCTCGCGCGCCGAGCAGAAGCACACCGGGACGAGATGTCCCTCGCGCATCGCGCGCTTGAGCGGGTCCTGCAACTGTTCGGGCGAAACTTCGCCCGACTCGAGGTACTGCTCCATGAGCGCTTCATCGACCTCGACGATCTGATCGACGATGCCGGTGTGGAAGTCGGCGACGGATCCCAGATCGCTCTCGCCCTCTTCGCTGCCGAAGCAGTCGAGGATCGCCGTGCCTCCCTCGGCGGGGAGGTTGATCGGCTGGCAGACGTTGCCGAACGTCTCGCGCAGCGACTCGAGGAGGGCGGCGCAGTCGGGACGATGATCGATCTTGTTGACCACGATGAGGCGGGGCATGTTCCGTTCCTCGGCGGCCTTCATGAGCCGCCGCATCACGGGATCGATCCCCGCCGTGCCATCGAGGACGACCACCGCCGTCTCGGCGGCGGGCAGGGCGCTGATCGCCTTGCCGAGGAAGTCGGCCGAGCCGGGGGTGTCGATGACATTGAGATGGGCCCCGGCGTGGTCGAAGTGGACGATCGCGCTGTCCAGGCTGTTGCCGAACTCCTTCTCCAGGTCATCGAAATCGCAGACGGTGTGGCCCTCCTCGACGCGGCCGGCGCGTCCGATGACGCCCGCGGCGTGGAGCATGGCCTCGATGAGCGTCGTCTTTCCCGCCCCGTTGCTCCCGACCAGCGTCAGATTCCGAAGGTCCGCGGTGGTGTAGCTGGGCATGGACGAAACTCCTCCGAAGCGGCCATCCGACCGCTCCTGGCCTGGGTGAACAGATGAAGACGGCAGAAACCGTCAGTATAGCCGACTGAGCCGCGTCCTCCAGCGAGGGGGCGCCCGGGAGACGGTAGACTGGCCCGGCATGGCCGGCGTGCCCTTCCACATCGTGCTCCTGAACCCGGAGATCCCCAACAACACGGGGAACATCGGCCGGACGGCCGCGGCCACCGGCTGCCGCCTCCACGTCGTCCACCCCATCGCCTTCGACATGTCGGAGAAGACCCGCCGGCGGGCGGGGCTGGACTACTGGCGCCTCGTGGACTGCCGCGAGCACGAGAGCTGGGCCGCCTTCCTGGAACAGGAGCGCCCCCCCCGCCTCTGGCTCTACACCACCAGGGCCGACCGCCCACACTGGGAAGCGGACCTGCGCGCGGGCGACTACCTGCTCTTCGGCCGGGAGACGAAGGGCGTGCCCGCTCACGTCCACGACTGGGTGCGGGCCGAGTACGGCGAGGAGCACCGCATCACGCTGCCCATGGTCGATGACCCCGCGGCGCGGAGCCTCAACCTCGCCACCGCGGTCTGCGCCGCCGTCTACGAGGGCCTGCGACAGATCGCGGCACGCGGGGAGGAGTGAAGGAGAAGAGATGGCAGCAAGAGGATCTCGGGCGTGACCCAGGTCTTCCTCGCGGACTCGTCAGACCCGGCGTCGGGCAGCGTTCGAGCACGCGACGGACGCCGGGTCGCCCCCGCCTCACCACTGACTTCCGCCTCTACCGCGCCTGTTCCATCAGCGCCGCGATCCGCTTCTCCGTCGGCGGGTGCGAGGCGAAGAGACTGGTCAGCGCCTGACCCATGAACGGTTCGATGATGAAGAGGTTGTTCATCGCCGGGTTGGGATTCTGCATCGGGATGCGCTTCGCGTACGCCTCGAGCCGGCGCAGCGCGCTGGCCAGGCCGTGGGGAGAGCCGGCGATCTTCGCCCCGTCGGCGTCGGCCACGTACTCCCGGCTGCGGCTGATCATCGCCTTGATCAGCGCCGCTCCCAGCGCCCCGAGCAGGACGACGCCGATGAGGGCCAGCGGGTTGCCACCCTGCCGGTTGCCCATCCCGAACCAGAATCCCCAGTAGGCGAGCATGCTGAAGATGCCCGCGATCGTCGCGGCGATGCACGACGTCAGCGTGTCGCGATTGCGTATGTGCGCCAGCTCGTGGCCGATCACGCCCTCGAGCTCTTCGTAGCTGAGCAGGCGGAGGGCGCCGTGGGTGACGGCGACCGCCGCCTTCTTCGGGCTGCGCCCCGTCGCGAAGGCGTTGGGCGCCTCGTGCGGGCAGATGTAGACGCGCGGCATGGGCAGCCCGGCCCGGTCGGCAAGGCGCCTGACCATCTGATGAAGGTCCGGGGCGGTGCGCTCGTCGACCTCCCGCCCCCGCATGGATGCGATGGCGATGCGGTCGGAGAAGAACCACGCGCCGAAGTTCATGGCCACGGCGAAAAGGCCGGCGATGATCATCCCCTGCGTGCCCCAGAAGCTGCCCACCCACACGAGCAGGCCGAACAGCGCGGCGAGGAGCACGGCGGTCTTCGTGTTGTTGATGAACCTGGTCATGGACGATTATTGGGCAAGGAGCGTGCCGGTGTCGATCCCGCCTCCAGGCCGCGCGCGGGCGGGTAATGTGGATCAGATCGGCGATCGGCGCGATCGCAGGCTGCCAAAGCGGCAGCGTGGGCCGGGGAAGCGGAGACCCGGATCTTCCTTTCGTCAGATCCGGCTTCCGGCCGCGCGCGATCGATTGAGCGCGTTCGGGAAGCCGGGTCTGACGAGTCCTCGAGGAAGACCCGGGTGCCCCCGGAGCTACCCCGGAGCTTCCCCGGAACTCTTTCCTGTCACAAATCGCCCCTTTGCGATATGATCCTCCCCATATCCGGCGGCCCGTCCCTCATCCACGCCATCTGCACCCTCTACGGCAACTGGCCGCCCGGCGATCCGCGCGGCTGGCGCTCACGCAGACACAAGCGTCACTCATCGGGCGACTACAAGGATCCCCCGCCGCCGGGCGAGCACGAAGGCCTTCACCGACACGCACGATCATCGATGACCACGGCGCCGGCGCGCCTCCGGCCGGACCAGTATCCCCTCGTCGGCCGCGCCTTCCTGTGGAAGCGGAATGCGCTTGGTTGCTCCGCGCGCATTCTGTCCTGCGGGCCGACGCACCTGCACGTGCTCTTCGACGGCCCGGCCGGCGATGCGACACCCGTGCTCGGCAAGTGCAAGCAATACTCATCGCTGAAGCTGGCCGATCACCGCGGCCAACTCTGGGGAGAGCGGGCGAAGATCATCCGCGTGCGCGATCTTCCCCATGCGCGCAACACGTTCGCCTACATCCGCGATCATGCGCTGAAGGAGGGCGCGTGGATCTGGCGCTGCGACCGGGATGCGCGGCCTGAGCGGGCGCGGTGAGGGGTCTGTGATAGCGCGATACCCGGATCTTCC
>JAXHTH010000064.1:0-7365 GCA_034211115.1 Planctomycetota bacterium
TTCGTCGCCCAGAAGAGGGCGAAGAAGGGCAGGTGGCGCAGGGCCCGGCGATGCCGCGGCGTCGGCCGGCACTGAAGCACGAGGATCGGCAACACCCCGCCGAACAGGGCCGTCGAGATGATCGAGTAGCCGAAGCCGTAGCGCAGCTTCCACGCCGCGAGCCGATCGAGCACGGCCGTCACGGGCGGCAGAAGGTGGTAGGCGATCAGGATCGCCACCGCGGCGGCGACAAGCGCGAGACCGGGCACGGCGTTGGTCTTTGCCGCCGCCAGTCCCTGCCGCAGGGGATTCGCGATCGGAGGATGCTCGACGGGGTCGCTGGTCATGCGCGGGCTCGTTCCGGACATCCGGCGGGGACGAGGGGGCAGGATAGCCGCCCGGCGCCGGAGGGCGCAGCGGCCGCGGCCGAGTGAGACGAAAAGCGGGCACCGCGGCGTCGCGATGCCCGCTGCCTTGTTCGAGGCCGGTCAGGTGCGCCTTACGGGCAGTCGCCCCAGTTGGCCAGAAGGTCGAGCAGGTCGGCGGTGTTTGTATCGCCATTGCCGTCGACATCGCCGCACGGCGTGCCCCAGGACGCCAGGAGGCTGAGCAGATCGGCCGTGTTCACCGTCCCGTCGCCGTCGAGATCGCCGGGGCAGGGCGGAGCGATGATGATGTTGTCGAAGACGGCCGAATTGCCTTCCACGGTTCCGGAGCCGGCGAAGAAGCGGAAGCCGGTGGGGGTGGGGAAGCCGCCCGCCTCGCCGCCTTCCAGGTACCAGCCGTCCGGCTGCGCCGTGAAAGTCTCGCCCGTCGCGAGGTCGGTGAGCGAGACCTGGGTGATCCGGTTCAGGTCGAAATCGATCCAGGTCCGGATGCGGTACCAGTGATTGATCGGCAGGCCTTCCCATTCCGGGCCGGCGCTGGCGTAGGGCGGCGCGAACTGAGTTCCCCCCGCGTCATAGGGGATGTACCGCGCGTTCCACTCTTCCGCGGTGTCCGGATCGGTCCAGTTGAGCAACTGGATGTAGCTGGCACTGCCCGGGAACGGCTGCGCCGAGAAGCTGCCGATGTTGTCGGCGGACGGCGGCGCGCCGAGGTACTGGCCGGTCACGTCATAGGTGACCATCCACACGCCGCCGCCCCACTCGCTGTCGCGCTGCGCGCGGGCGTAAAACGTGCCGTCGCCGGGTCCCGTGCCGCCCACGAACTGCGCTCCGCCGCACGGGTTGTCGACGATCTGCAGCACGTTGCCGTCGTAGGTGTACGCATACCAGTCGACACTGTCGGTGTCGGGCGGAAGGTAGTAGGCGTCCTGTCCCGTGAGCAGGGTGCCCGCGGGCGAGGCGTCGAGGCCCTCGAAGTCGCTGGCGTACTCGGCGCCGGCCGCACCGGAAAGCACGAGCGCGGCGCACACGGACAGACCCCATCCCAAACTGCATTTCCATGGTTGACGATTCATCCCACATTCTCCTTACGTTGCGCATCGAGGCTTGTCAGATGACAATCGGCGGACCTCCACACGACGGGGCCCGCACGCATAGCGCAGGTCCGGTCCCGGGTATTATCGGACCACAGATCCCCGCGACAGTCAAGGCGCTTTTGATATCAAGTGATGGCCGGGCCGTCGTCTCACGGCCCGCCCGGATGGAGACGGGCGAGATCGCCCCGCCCGCGTCATCCGTTCACGCGGCGTCGGCTGCACTTGAACCTACGCGCACGGCCCCCACGCGCCGAGGAGGAGGAGCAGATCGGCGGTATTCACGGTGCCGTCGTCGTTGAGGTCCGCGGGCCCGCCGGCCTCGCCCCACGCGGCGAGCAGGGCGAGCAGATCGGCCGTGCCCACCACGCAGTCGCCGTCGAGGTCGCCCGGGCAGGGCGGGGGGAACTCGCACTCATCGGGGATGCCGTTGGCGTTGCAGTCGCCGCTCGTCCCGTCGGCGATGTCCTGCGGATCGGGGATGCCGTTGCCGTTGCAGTCGTACTCGCCCACACGGAGATAGTACACATCCTGCTCACCGTTGAAGGTGGCGGCGTAGGCGACATGCGCGCCCAGCCGGTCGGAGACCATGTCGTAGTAATCGCCGAGCTTGTTCTGCTGCGGCCAGCCGATGAGCGGATCGAAAGCCGGGCTGATGGGTTCGTTGGTCGCCCACGTCTCGCCGGCGTCGGTCGAGCAGGTGTAGAAGAGCTCGGACATGGTGCCGCCGGTCGAGTCGTTGCGGGTGTCGTTGAAGATCACGTCGATGCGGCCGTCGGGGGAGACGGCCATCGTGGCGAACCACTGCCAGGCCGCGTCGTTGTCATCGTCGTTGACGCGCACCGGATCGCTCCAGGTGAGCCCGCCGTCCGTGCTGCGGATGAAATGCACGTCCATCGGGTCCGGGCCGGGGGGATTGACGGAGCTGAGGACGTAGAGATTGCCCGCGTAGGGGCCGTCGGAATGATCGGCGGCGATCCAGACCTGCCCCATCAGTCCGCCGGGGTTGGGGCCGGAGCCGAGGAAGTACTCGAAGTCCCCGCCCAGATCGACCTGCACGGCGCCGTCGAACTGGAGAGGGACGCCGGGGTCCTGCGCGGTGGACGATTTCGCCACGATGTACTGCTGGTTGGTGGAGTAGCGCCGGCCGGCGACGTAGACATTGCCTTCCGCGTCCACGGTGGTGACGCCCCACATCGGGCGTTCGGGAACGGGAACGGGCGGGTCGAACGTCTCCGCGCCGTCGGTGGAGCGGGTGAACCAGTCATCGCCGCAGCAGCCGGCGTAATCCCAGGCGTGGTAGATGTTGTCGGCGCCGATCCCGCCGGTGCGGTCGATGGCCATCCAGGTCTTGTCGCCGCCGAAGGCGTAGACGCCTTCGCCCCAGGTCACGCCGCCGTCGGTGGACTTGAAGATGTCGCAGTAGTAGTAGGGATCGATGGTGAGGCTGTTGTAGTAGAAGTTGCCCTCGGTGTCGGCGTCGAGGACGGGATCGGATCGGAACACGCCGGCGTCGATCACGCCGGGGAAGGTCCAGGTTCGCCCGCCGTCGTGGCTGTAGGCCCAGCCCGCCTGGCGGAAGTCGCTGTTGATCGTGTCGAACTGCCGCCAGCCGATGACAAGCCAGTTGGGGCGGTTGGTATCGACGGCGATGGAGGGTTCGTTGGCCGCATCGTCGAGGATGTTGTTGCCCTCGGCGTCGGTGTTGACCTGGATGCTCACGAACCCGTTTCGACTCCAGCGGGGCGCGGGGCCGATGCGCCGCGCCTCGGGCGGGACGGGGACGTAGTCATCGCCTCGGGTTTCGTGCGGGGCGGTCGGAACGCCGGCGAGGGAGGGCCGGTCGACGCCGATCGCCGGCTCCTCCGGCGGCGCGGCGAGGCACGACAGGGGGCCGATCAATACACAGCCGACGATCTGAGGGAGGATCTGACGCATCATTCTTCCAAACTCCGTGAGGCTGCGGCGGGCAAGGGCCGTTCATCCAAGTATGCCGGCCTGCCGGACAATGACAACCGCAAAGGGGACGGAAGGGTGAGGGCCGCCGGGCCGCCCCCCGTCTACGCCGCGCCGCTCTCCTTATTCTCCAGCTTCGATGCGATGAGGCGACACGTTTCTTCCATGCGTTGCGGCCAGTCGTGGCGGCGGGCAACGGCCAGCCGCTCCGCCCGGCCGGTGTCGCGGCCGTCAATCGCCTCGCGCAGACGGGCGGCAAAGGTCGCGGCGTCCCGGGCGAGAAGGACCGTCCCGTCCTCCGCGGGCTCGGCGAAGTTGGGCAGATCGGTGGCCACGACGGGCAGACCCGACGCGATGTACTCCCACAGCTTCAGCGGCAGACTCCCCCGCGTGTGTTCGTTGTCCAGGAACGGGATCAACGCGGCATCGCAGAAGCGCAGGTACGCCGGCAGGTCCGACTGCGGCTTCGGACCGAGCCGGTGGACGTTCTCGCGCGCCGCGAGCCGGGCCGTCACGCCGCCCGACGACGCCGCGTCGCCCAGTCCCACCACCCCGATGAACACGAACTCGACGTCCGGGCACGCCCCGGCGAGCCGATCGAGCAGGTCCAGGTCGATGCGGTATTGGGCAAGATTGCCGACGTAGACGGCGCGCGGCCGGGGGATGTCGCGCAGGTCCTCCGGTTCGGGCAGGTCGTCGGTGACCGCGCGACCAAAGAGGGCGATGTCGGCGACGTTGGGCAGGCAATGTACTTCCCGCCGCGAAGCGCTCAATCGTTCGGCGAGCACCGGGCTGGTGGCGAAGACGAGATCGGCGCGACGAAGCATCTCCGCCTCCAGCGCGTCGATCCTCGATCGATCGACGCCCGGGTTCGCCGCGTAATGATCGACGCAGTGATAGACGAGCAGGCGATGAGGGACGAGGTCGGCCGCGGGGAGAGAGGTGGGAAGGAACGCCCACAGCACCGGCCGATCGAACCTCAAGGCCCGGCACGCCCGGCGCAGGCTCACCGCCGCCCATCGCATCGACAACGCGCGCAGCAAACGGCGCCGGCTGCCGGGCAGGGCGAGCGGGGAGAGAACAAGAAGGCGGCTCTCCACCGCGTGCAGGCCGCGCGCCGCGTCGATCACTCGACGCCCCGCGCGGCGCAGATCGTGCGATGAGCCCAGCGCGGGCGGGCGCAGGCCCGTCGATTCGACGAAGAGCACGCGATGGCCGCGCGCCGCGAGCCGGCGCGCGATGTGATGCACGTTCACCGGGTTCGTCGTCTCCCAGCACGCGCTGGCGAGCAGGACGATCGGCACGTCCGGCGGCAGCGATGCCCCCCCGGCTCGTGATTCCGTGTTTGCGTCTGGGCGGCTCATCGTTCGCGGTCGGTCGGCTTCGTCGCGGCGCCGCGGCAGGATACCCGGTCGACGTCCGCCGGTCCTCATGCGTCCGTCTCGGCGGGATCGGCGTCGGTCCCGCCCATCTTCTCGTCGTAGGCGTCGAGAATTTCGCCCGCGGCGCCCCACCTCCGCGTCCGGCCCTGCTCCAGCCACAGGCAGTGCGTGCAGATCTCGCGCAGCAGCGAGGAGGAGTGGGAGACGATGATGATGAGCTTGCTCTGCCGCATCATCTGGCGCATGCGCTCCTCGCTCTTGGCCCGGAACGCGCGATCGCCCACGCTGAGGACCTCGTCGAGCACGAGGATCTCCGGATCGAGCGTGGTGACCACGGAAAAGCCCAGCCGGGCGCGCATGCCCGTCGAGTAGCTTCGCACCGGCTCGTCGATGAAGCCGCCCAGCTCGGAGAAGTCGATGATCTCTTCCATCTTCTCGTCGAGGCGGCGACGGGGGATGCCCAGGAAGGCGGCGTAGAGCTGGATATTCGCCCGCCCGGAAAGCTCGCGGTTGAAGCCGGCCCCGAGCGTGAGCAGCGACGAGACCTGGCCCTCGATTCTCACCTCTCCCTCGTCGGGGGTGAGGATGCGGGCGAGGGTGAGGCAGAGGGTGCTCTTGCCCGCCCCGTTGGGACCGATCACCCCCACCACCTGCCCCTCGTGACATTCCAAGGACACGTGCCGCAGCGCCCAGAGCAGTTCGTGCTTCGCGGCGAGATGCCCGCTCAGCAGCGCCGATTTCAGGCTCGTTCGCTTCTTCCGATGCAGCCGGAACCACACGCCGAGGTCGCGCACCTGCACCAGCCGGCGCGGCGGCGGCGGCGCGGCCGCGGCGGCGTCCGTCGGCCCCGGTCGCGTCGCGACCGGCGCGTCAGATGAATTTGATGACTCGGCGGTCATAGTGCTGGAAGATGCGGTACCCGATGCAGGACAGGATGACGGCCTCGATGAGCAGGATCAGCCAGTAACGCCACTCCAGATACTGCCCGTAGAAGATCGCGTTCCGGTAGCCCGTGATGAGGATCGCGAAGGGGTTGAGCATGTAGATCGAGAAGAGAATGGCGGAGAGGTTCTCCGGCAGCCAGGCGATTTCGGCCGCCTTCGGGTCCAGCCGCTTCAGCGCGTCCCGGACCATGTCGATCCCGAACAGACCGGGAGACATGTAGAACCCGATGCGAAGCAGGTGCACGATCAGCCCGCTCAGATCGGTGAGCAGCGCCCCGAAGCACGAGAGGGGCAGGGCGAAGCCCGCCACGATCACGATCTGAAGCGCCATCAGCGCCGGCACCTGCACCAGCGGGACGTAGTCGCCGGAGTGATTCTGCCCCCCCACGAGCATGGACGCGACGAAGACCACGGCGATGCCGAAGCTGAAGAACAGGAAGTTCGAGAGCACCTGCGACAGCGGCAGCACCATGGTGGGAAAGGGGATCGCCTTGATCAGCGGCTCCTTGGCCCGCAGGATCCTCGTCGAGGTCCCCGCCGCACTGGCGAAGTGCTTCCAGGTGATGATCGCACAGAGCAGAAACACCGGGTAGGGGGCGTACTGCTCCTTGCCCCGGCCGAGCACGCCCACCACGATCGCCCAGTAGATGAGCATCAGCAGCAGGGGATCGAGGAACCACCAGAGCCAGCCGAGCCTGGTTTCCGCGGTGGAGGATCGCAGTTCGCTCCGCACGAGTTCGCGGAGCAGATCCCTCCGGGCCACAAGGTTGCTCAGGTTGGAGATCATGGCGCTCGACTGGGTTCGAGAGGCTCGGGTTCCGGCTGGTTCTCCCCGGGCTTTGGATGATGCTGGCGGGACAGGAGGCGCTGAAGATCCCCCACGGACCAGCCGCTCTCGATCGCCGAAACCTCCCCTCCCTCCCCGACGAAGTCGAGGACGCGCTCGTCCAACTGGCGGCGAAGCTCCGTCCAGGAGGCCCGCGTGCTCCCGTACCCGTGGTACTTCAGCTCCAGCAGCACGCTCAGGAGCTTGCCCAGGAGCACTTTCGCGGGAAACTTGACGGGTTGCGGCACGAAGCGCTTCAGGTCGTAGAGGCGCTCCATGAAGCCGCGATCGCGATCCATGTCCCCCAGATTGAGCCGCTCACCGGAAAAGAGAAGCTGCGCCAGCTCGGCCAGCGAGAACTCCTTGGCGTTCCCCTTGAACTGGATCGCGTTGGCCGCGAGCTCATGGAAGCCCGCGGGGATGAAGACCTGTTTCGCGTGCCCCTGATCCGAGTTCCGTTCGGCGTCGAGCCGCCGGTAGATCTCCAGATGTTGGGCCACCTGCCGGTCGAGATTCCAGTCGGCGCGCATGATCTTCGCGCCCGTCGCCCCGAGGGCGAGGCGCTCGTCGCGCCGGGTCAGGAGGCGGCGGAGGGCCTCGATCATCGCGGGCACGTCGCGCTCCGCCACGAGCAGGCCGGTGCGCTCGTTCTGGACGGGCTCGACGATGCCCCCGTGCCGGGTGCCGAGCACGGGCAGCCCCGTCGCCGACGCCTCCACCACCACGTTGGGGATCCCCTCGCAGTCGCCGTCGGCCCCGGTGACCGAGCACTGGAGAAAGACATCGGCCTCGTCCATG
>JAXHTH010000065.1:0-58816 GCA_034211115.1 Planctomycetota bacterium
GGGCGCGTGGGGGGAGTGCCCGGAATGAAAAGCTGAAATGGGGAAAGCTGAAATGCGGAAGGCACGAAGGTGCGACGTTGTGAAGCCGCGGTCGGCGACCGCGGTTCGCCGTGCGTGCGGGCCGATGGCGCACGAAGGATGTCGTCAACGAATGTAGGTGTTTTCCCGGATTTCTGACGGCCGACGCATCCGGTCGCGTCCGGGGCTGATGGTCTCCCCTCGCGCCGGCTCCCATGTCGTCGCCGCCGGCGCACGAGACCGTTGCTCAGAACGTTCCATATCAATCGGAGGTAAGGGACATGACCTGCATTCGCTCATCTGTTGGGCTTGCGCTGTCCTGCGCGCTTGTAACGCTCGTGATGGTGGTCTTCCCGGTTGCCGGACGCGCCGGGGCGGCCGAAGTCCGGGCCGGGGGGATCGACGTCGCCGCGCGCCGGCCGGACGCGCCGCCGGGTCCGCGCGAGGACTGCAACAACAACGGCATCGACGATGCGGACGACCTGGCCAACTGGGGCACGATGTTCGAGGACGTCTCCGCCTGGGCGGCCTTCGACGCCGGCGATCACGGGGTGGGGGACGATCCGGACGGGTACTGGGGGGCGGCCTTCGACGGCCGCTTCGTCTACTTCGCCCCGTTCGACAACGGCACGGAGCGGCACGGCGAGGTGCTGCGCTGCGATACCGCGGGCGACTTCTCGGCCGCGGAATCCTGGGCCGCCTTCGATCCCGGCGCGCACGGGGTGGGGGACGATCCGGCCGGCTTCGCGGGCGCGATCTTCGACGGCCGCTTCGTCTACTTCGTACCCGCCGACAACGGCACCGGCGGCGCGCACGGCGAGGTCCTGCGCTGCGACACGTGGGCGGACTTCGACGATGCCGCGTCCTGGGACGCCTTCGATCCCGGCGACGAGGGGCTGGGCGATGATCCGGACGGGTTCAACGGCGGGACGTTCGACGGCCGCTACGTCTATTTCGCACCCTACCACAACGGCGCGGTCCGTCACAGCGAGGTGATGCGCTACGACACGCAGGGCGCCTTCGACGAGCTCGCCTCGTGGGAGGTCTTCGATCCGCGCGACTATGGCATCAACGAGGACTACGGTTATTACGGCGCCGTGTTTGACGGCCGGTACGTCTACTTCGCGCCCAACTGCAAGACCGATGAGATCTATCACGGCGAGGTGCTGCGCTACGATACGACCGGCGCGTTCGACGGACCCGCTTCGTGGTCGGCGTTCGAGCCGGGCGATCACGGCGTGGGGGAGACGGCCGAGGGATACACGGGCGGTGTCTTTGACGGCCGATACATCTACTTCGTGCCGGGATATGACAGCGTCACACACTGGCACGGCGAGGTGCTGCGCTACGACACGACCGGCGCGTTCGATGAGACGGGTTCCTGGACGACGTTCGATGCGGGCGCGGCGGGCGTGGGCGATGATCCGGACGGTTTCATGGACGGCTTCTTCGACGGCCGCTTCGTCTGTTTCGTGCCCTGCTACAAGACCAACGGGTATCACGGCGAGGTGTTGCGCTACGACACGAGCGGCGGCTTCGAGGACATCGCCGCGTGGGACGCGTTCGATCTCGAAGCGGAGGGCGTGGGACAGGAGGCCGAAGGCTTCGGCGGCGCTGCCTTCGACGGGCGATATCTCTATCTCGCCCCCGTCGAGTGGGCGTTTCCGCACGGCGAGGTGGCGCGCTACGACATCGCCGCTCTCGGCTCGCCCGACTGCAACGGCAACGGCATTCCCGATGAATGCGACATCGACGACGGCGCGCCGGACTGCAACTCCAACGGCGTGCCTGATGAATGCGATATCGCCCACGGCTTCTCGTGGGACTTCGATGAGGACGGCGTGCCCGACGAGTGTCAGGTCGACTGCAACGACAACGGCATCGGCGACCTGGAGGAGGTCGCGGACTGGGGGACGATGTTCGACCACCCTGCGGCATGGACCGCCTTCGATCCCGGAGACAACGGCGTGGGCGATGATCCCGACGGCTATCACGGGGGCGTCTTCGACGGACGATACATCTACTTCGTCCCGTACCGGGCCGAGTATCCGCACTTCACCGGCGAGGTGATGCGCTATGACACGGCCGGTGAATACTCGGAGGTGTCCTCCTGGACGACGTTCGATCCGGGCGCGCACGGCGTCGGCCAGCACCCGGACGGCTACGCGGACGGCGTCTTCGACGGCCGCTACGTCTATCTCGTCCCCTGGGCTGATGATACCGGCTATCACGGCGAGGTGATGCGTTACGACACGACGGGCGAGTTCACCGACGTCTCATCGTGGACCGCGTACGACCCCGGCGCTCACGGCGTGGGATCGGATACGGACGGCTACCGCGGCGGCCTGTTCGATGGCCGGTATGTCTACTTCGTTCCGGTCTACAACGGTTCCTCCTTCCACGGTCAGTTCCTGCGTCTCGACCCGGAGAAAGACTTCCACAGCACCGACGCCTGGTTCGTCTACGATCCGGGCGATCACGGCGTGGGCAACGATCCCGACGGCTACTCCTACGCGGCCTTCGACGGGCGTTACATCTACTTCGGCCCCTATCACAACGGCGCCGCCTATCACGGTGAAGTGCTGCGCTACGACACCGCCGGTGACTTCTGGGACGCCTCCGCCTGGTCCGCGTACGACCCCGGCGCGCAGGGCGTGGGCCACGACCCCGACGGCTATCCCGGCGTCGTCTTCGACGGGCGATACGTCTACTTCGTTCCGTTCAACAACGGCGCCGTCTATCACGGCGAGGTGCTGCGCTACGACACGGCCGGGGCGTTTGACGACGTCGCCTCCTGGACGACATTCGACGCCGCCGCCGAAGGCGTGGGCGAGGATCCGACCGGGTACTGCGGGGCCATCTTCGACGGCCGGTTCATCATCTTCGTTCCCATGGCCCAGAACGACGGGAATCACAAGGAGGTCCTGCGCTACGACACGACCGCGGGCTTCGAGGATCCATCATCGTGGCTGACCTACGAGTTGCCCGAGGCGCCGCTGGGGTACCGAAGCGGCGCGTTTGACGGGCAGTACGTCTATCTCGCCCCAGGCGGAACGCATGTCAACCACGGTCTGGTCCAGCGGTACGACATCGCCGCCATCGGCGCGCCCGACTGCGATGGCAACAACGTCCCCGACGAGTGCGATATCGCCGAGGGTGCTCCGGACTGCAACGCCAACGGCATCCCCGATGCATGTGATGTCGCGCACGGCTTCTCGTTTGACGAGAACGAGAACGGCATCCCCGACGAGTGCGAGGGGTCCTGTCCGGGGGATTTCGATGAGGACGGGGACGTGGACACCGCCGATCTTCTGTTCCTGCTCGGCGCGTGGGGCACGCCCGATGGCGACATGGATGCTGATGGCGATACGGACACCGCCGATCTGCTGATCCTGCTCGGGGCGTGGGGCGATTGCCCCAGCGAGCCGTGCCCCTGGGATTTCAACGGCGACGGGTACGTGGACGAGCTCGACCTGGACATCCTCATGGAGCACTGGGGCGACTGCCCCGATCCGCCCGAGGAATGCCCGTGGGATCTCAACGGCGACGGCACCGTCGATTTCCAGGACTACAACGAAGTGGTCGAACACTTCGGGCCGTGTCCCTGAGTGTCCGAGTGCCGCGTTTGATGAACGCGTCCACGGCGCGGGCGCCGGCTCTCCCCCGGCGCTCGCGCTGTTTTTGTGTGTTTGCGCATGCGGGTCGCGGCGGCGGGGGCATTGCTTCGATTCAGGAGGCGCAATGTCTCAGAGTCGCCATCCGGGGGATCTTTTCTCTGGACGCCGTCGCCGTGGGACCGGACAATCGGGATCGAGCCGTCCCTGAATGCGGCGGCCGTCGGCGCGGTGAGACCCGCCCACACGCCGCATCGAGGCGGATGAGCCAGGCGAGCAGGGCTGTCCGGGCCGTCGGTGTCGACGGCAGGATCGTTGCGTTCGTCGGATGAGAGGATGGTGGATCATGAACATCCAGATGAATGCGAAGACAGGTTTCGTCATCGGTCGAATCGGCGGGCGGATGGGCGGTGCGGTCGCGCTCGCCATCGCCGCTGCGCTGCAGCTCGCGGCCGTGCGGCCGGCCTCGGCGCAGTGCGAGATGGAGCCGCTGCACAAGTTCTTCGCCTCGGACGGGGCGGTCGACGATCTGTTCGGATTCTCCGTGGCGGTGGACGGCGACGTGGCGATCGTCGGGGCCGTCTCCGATGATGATCCCGAACCGGGCAATCCGGGATGCAACGCCGGTGCCGCGTACATCTTCCGCTTCGACGGGCAGGGTTGGGTGCAGGAGGCGAAGCTCGTCGCCTCCGACGCCGCCTGCGGTGATCAGTACGGCGTCTCCGTGGGCATCAGCGGTGATGTCGCCGTCGTCGGCGCGCACTGGGACCTCCACGCGCCCGGCGATGGGTCATCCGACGGAGAAGGAGCGGCCTACGTCTACCGCTTCGACGGCGCGCAGTGGATCGAGGACGCCAAGCTGACGGCGTTCGATGCCGCGCCCGGCGATGCGTACGGCAACGCGGTGGCGATCGAGGGTGATGTGATCGTCATCGGCGCCGATCATCGTTACTCAAACCAGCTCGGCCGGGCCTACGTCTACCGCCACGACGGCGCGGACTGGATCGATGACGGAGTGCTCACGCCGTGGGAGGGCGCCGGCGACGGGTGCTTCGGCTACCAGGGCCTCGACATCAACGGCGATGTGATCATCGTCGGCGACTGGAACCAGACCGATGCCTGGGCGCGCGGCCGGGCGTATATCTTTCGCCACGACGGCGCGGCGTGGCAGGAGGAGGCGGTGCTGACGGCCTCCGACGCCGAGTACAACGATCGGTTCGGCATCGACGTGTCCGTGGCCGGCGACATGGTGGTGGTCGGGGCCTACTTCGAGGATGAGGCGGGCGACAACTGCGGCGCCGCCTACCTCTTCGAGTTCGACGGCGGCGAATGGCAGGAACTCGCCAAGCTCCTCCCCTCCGACGGCGCGACGTGGGACTGGTTCGGCTCGTCGGTGGCCATCAACGACGAGATCGCCCTGATCGGTTCGTGGTGGGATGACGACCTGGGCACGTCCTCGGGCTCGGCCTACGTGTATCAGCGCGACTTCGGCGGTCCCGACGCCTGGGGCGAGGCGGGCAAGCTCGTCGCCCCCGACGGCGCGGGCAGCGATGAGTTCAGCCACGCCCTCTGGCTCGATGGTGATCGCGCCCTCATCGGCTCGATCAAGGCCGCCGGCGCGGGCGACAACACCGGCGCGGTCTACGAGTACCGCGGCTTCGCCGACTGCAACGGCAACGGCGTCCTCGATATCTGCGACATCGCGGACGGCACGAGCGAAGATGCCAACGGCAACGGTATCCCCGATGAATGCGAATGCCCGGCGGACTTTGACGGCGACGGCGATGTCGACACCGCCGACCTGCTGTTCCTGCTCGGCGCGTGGGGGACGGGCGGCGGCGATGTCGATTTCGACGGCGACACGGACACCGCCGACCTCCTCGCCCTCCTCGCGGCGTGGGGGGAGTGCCCGGAATGAAAAGCTGAAACGGGGAAAGCGGAAAGGGGGAGGGCACGGAGGTGCGCCGTTGTGAAGCCGCGGTTGGCGACCGCGGTGCTTCATCGCGCGCGGAGAGTTCCGGTCGCTGACGGGTGGGCGGCAGGTCGCGCCGGTTACAGCTTGGACTTCAGGACGCTGACGAGCTTCTCGCCGTCGACGGGTTTCTGGAACACGCCGGCGAGGCCCAGGGACTCGTAATCGGTGCTCAGGTTCAGGTCGTCGCCCACGCTGGAGAGCATGTAGATGGGCACATCGCCGCCGTGGGCGCGGAGCTCCTTGACGAAGCTCGTGCCGGCGTCGATCTCCTCCATCATGAGATCGACGATGACCAGATCCGGGCCGGTCTCCTTGAAGACCTTCAGCCCTTCCTGGGCGCTGCGCGCTTCCGCCATCGCGTAGCCGTGGGATTCCAGGATCGCCCGCACGGCGTCGAGATAATCCTGGTCATCGTCGATGTAGAGGATCACGTTCTTTCCGTCTTGCATCGCTCGGTCTCGTTCAGGGGGATGATGCGCACGGCGAGCCGGCGCTGGAGTCAGTGAGTGCGGTTTCGAAATCCCGCGAGTGCAGGAGGGGGATGATGAATTCGCGGGCGGCATCGAGGTTGGCCTGCGCGGCGGGCGACAGCCCTTCGCCGAAGTCGTCGAACGCCTCGCCGCGGATGCCGAGGATATAACCGGCGGTCGAGGCGCCGAACGCCTCATGGGCCAGGGCGAGCAGCGCTTGCGGCGAAGTCGAATGGCTGGAGAAGCTCGTCTGCCGCTTCGGCTCGATGCGCTGAAAGCGATAGGGACCCTGGCAGGCGACGTCGGCATCGGCGAAGATGACCACGTCGTGGTCGGCGATCTCCGCCGCATCCTCCGGCTGAAGCTGGTAATCGACATCCACGGTGACGCCGGGGAGGTCCAGCGCATCGACGGCGTCGGCCAGCGCCGGGCCGAGCCCGTCATCGAGCCGGCCCGGGTTGCCGTAGCCGATCAGCAGCACGCTCGCCTCGGCCGCGCCCATCGCGTCAGTCCTTGACCTTGCGGTCCAGCACGTTGCCCTGCGCATCGTGCAGTTCGATTTCGAGCGGCATCTGGCCCAGGGCGTGGGTGGCGCAGCTCAGGCAGGGGTCGTAGGCGCGGATGGCGACCTCGACGTGGTTGAGCATGCCTTCGGTGATTTCCGCGTGGCCGGACAGGTGATCGGCGGCGACGTGCTGCACGGCCCGGTTCATCGGCTCGTTGTTCGAGGTCGTCGAGACGATGAGGTTGACCATCACTACCTGGTCGTTGTCATCGATCTTGTAGTGATGGAAGAGGGTGCCGCGGGGGGCTTCGAGGATGCCCACGCCCTCGCGCCGCGGCTCGCCCCTGACCACCAGGTCATCGCCCTGAAGATCGGGATCGTTGAGCAGCTCGCGCATGTGCTCGGCGGAGGCGAGGGTCTCGATGAGCCGCGCCCAGTGATAGGCGAGGGTCAGGTTGTTGGGCTTGTTCTCGGTGAGGGCCTTGAACTCCTTCCGCGCCGCCTCCGCCTCCGGGGTGGGCATGGAGTCGCAGACGTTCACGCGGCCCAGCGGCCCCACGCGATACCAGCCGTTCTCCGGCCCCAGGGACCTGATGAAGGGGAACTTCATGTACGACCAGGGGCGGACCTCCTCGGCGATGAAGTCGAGGTACTTCTGGTTGTCCATGTGGTCGAAGATCGTGTTCCCGTCCTTGTCCAGGGCGCGGAGCCCGCCGTCGTAGATCTCCCACGCCCCGTCCGGCTGGACGAGGCCGACGTGGTTGGAGTCGAAGGCGGCGAACCTGCTGGCGACTTCCATGTGCTCGAGCGTGTAGTCCTTGGCGAGCTTCACCGAATCCAGCGACCACTGGATCATCTGGTCGATGTCCTTGAGGAGGAAGTCGCGCTCCTCGAGGGAGAGGTTCTTGTTGATTCCGCCGGGGATGGCGCCGGTGCCGTGGATCTTCTTCCCGGCGGTGGCCTTGATGACCTCCTGGCCGTACTTGCGCATGAGGACGGCCTGCCTGGCGAGGTCGGGGTACTTGCCCGCCACGCCGATCACGTTGCGGATCTTCGGATCGGCGTCGAAGCCGAAGAGCAGGTCGGGCGAGCAGAGATGGAAGAAGTGCAGGCTGTGGCTCTGGAAGAACTGGCCGTAGTGCATCAGCCGGCGCATCTTCTCCGCGGTGGGCGTGAGGGTGTCGGCGCCCACGAGTCGGTCGACGGCCTTGGCCGCGCAGAGGTGATGGCTCACGGGGCAGATGCCGCAGAGGCGCTGCACGGCGACGGGCAGCTCCCAGTAGGGCCGGCCCTGGATGAACCGCTCGAAGCCGCGGAACTCGACGATGTGCAGCCTCGCCTGCTGCACCTGGTGATTCTCATCCATCAGGATCGTCACCTTCCCGTGGCCTTCCACGCGGGTGACGGGCTCGATCACGATCCGCTTCATGTCCTGTGTCGCTACCACTGTTCTCAATCTCCGGGCTTGCCGGCGCGTCCCTGATCGGGCCGCGGTCGGGTTCGTCAATCAGTCGTACTTGACCAGCTCGTAGGGGAGGTCGACCGGCTTGTCGGTGAGCAGAGCCACCAGGGCCTGCCAGAGGGTGTCGGCGGGCGGGGGGCAGCCGGGGAGGTGGTAGTCGATCCTGACCACCTCGTGGGCCGGGTAGACCTTGTCGAGCATGAGGGGGATTTCATCATCGTCGGGCACCTTGCCCGCGGGATTGTGCACGGACGGGCCGTTCACGTAGGCCTCCTCCAGGCATTCCTGGATGGGGACCATGTTCCGCAGGGCGGGGATCCCGCCCATCGTGGCGCAGTCGCCGACGGAGATGAGGATGTCGCAGTGCCGGCGGAAGTCGCGGAGCACCTCGACGTTCTCCTCGTGGGCGCAGCCGCCCTCGATGAGTCCGATGGCGCAGCGGCCGGTGAAGTTCTTGATGTCGTCGATGGGTGACTTGTCGAAGTCGACGATCTCCGCCAGCTCGAGGATGCGCTCGTCGATGTCGAGCAAAGACATGTGGCAGCCGAAGCAGCCGGCGAGGGAGGTTGTCGCAATCTTGGGTTTCGCCATGGGTCGGTTCCTCAGGTGCTTGCCGCGGTCTTCCTGGCCTCGATGTCGCTGCCGATCGGCTCCTTGTCGTAGAGGCGTCGGCCGATGGGCACCGCGTAGCCGACGCGCTTGCGCATCAGCGCGCCCACGGGGCAGGCGTCCAGGGCCTGATCGGTGGCGTCGGCGTCGGTGTCGGCGAGGTTGGCGTCGGCGTTGACGGCGATCCGCTTCTCCGATCCGCGGCCCACGAAGCCGAACACGTGCTTGCCGTCCAGATCGCGGGAGGCCCGCACGCACCGGGCGCAGAGAATGCACCGGTTGTGATCGATCATGATGTCCGGGTGGGACGCGTCGACCTCCCGCTGCGGCCACTGGTAGGGCAGGGTGGGGGCGGCGATGCCCAGCCGGTAGGCCAGCGCCTGCAGCTCGCAGTTGCCGCTCTTCTCGCAGAACATGCAGAAGTGGTTGCCTTCCACGAAGAGCATCTCGATGATCGAGCGGCGGCAGGCGGTGAGCTGGGGCGTTTCGTTCTCGACGACCAGCCCGTCCGCCGCCGGCTGGGTGCAGGCGCTGGTGGGGCGTCCGTTCACGAGCACGGTGCAGACGCGGCAGGCGCCGAAGGGCTCCAGCCCGGGCTTGTGGCAGAGGCGGGGGATGTAGATCCCCGCCTCGTCCGCGGCCTCGATGATCGTCTGCCCCGGCCGGGCGGTGAGTTCTTGTCCGTCGATGGTGAAGGTGACGGTGTTGGACATGAGCGTGTTCCTTCCTTCACTCAGGCAGGGCAGTGAACCGATGGGCGGCCGGTGAGGGCTTCCGACTCGGCGAGCGTGGCTTTCAGATCGAAGCTCTGGCGATAACCGTCCGGATCGTCCTTCACCATCGCCTCGTACACCGGTCGGAAGTTCTTGAGCGAGGTGAGTATGGGGTTGGGGGAAGTCTGCCCCAGGCCGCAGCGGCTGGCCGTCCTGACCACGTTGGCCAGTTGCTCCATCTCTGCCAGGTCCTTCGAGTCGGCCCGGCCGTCCATGATGCGCTTCACGTAGTCCCGCAGCAGGACGTTGCCCGCCCGGCAGGGCGTGCAGTAGCCGCAGCTTTCATCCGCGAAGAACTCCATGAACGCGTGGACGACTTCGAGGATGTTGCGATCGGGGCCGAAGACCATGATCGACCCGCCGGTGGCGAGATCGTCGAAGCAGATCAGCCGATCGTAATCGTCGGGTCCGACCATCTGGCCGCTCGGGCCGCTCATCTGGACCGCGATCGCGTCCTCGGCCCCCGCGAGCTTGAGCACCTGGCGCAGGCTGACGCCGAAGGGCATCTCGTACACGCCCCGGCGCCGGCAGTCGCCGGAGATGCTCAGCAGCTTCGTGCCCGAGCTCTGCTCGGTGCCGAAGGACGAGAACGACGCGGGGCCGACCTCGAGAATTTTGGTGACGCAGCAGAGGGTCTCGACATTGTTCACCACGGTGGGGCAGTCCAGGTAACCCTTCTGGGCGGGGAAGGGCGGTCGCGTCTTCGGATCGCCCCGCCGTCCTTCGCAGGAGCTGATCAGCGCCGTCTCCTCGCCGCAGATGTAGGCCCCGGCGCCCATCTGAATGCGGATGTCGAAGTTGAAGCCTTCCTTGCCGCAGACGCTGTGGCCAAGCAGGCCTTCGGTGCGGCGCTTGAGCAGCACGTCCTCGAGGAAGGGCTTGAGGTAGGCGTACTCGCCGCGGAGATAGAGGATGCCCTCCTCGGCGCCGATCGCGTAGCCGGCGATGGTCATGCCCGCGAAGAGGCGATCGGGCAGCTCGGTGAGGATGACGCGATCCTTGAATGTTCCCGGCTCGCCCTCGTCGGCGTTGCAGAGGACGTACTTCTTCTCGCCCTCGGCGGCGCGGGTGAATTCCCACTTCATGCCGCAGGGGAAGCCCGCCCCGCCCCGGCCGCGGAGACGCGCGGTCTTGATCGCCCGGATCACCTCGGCCGGCCGCATCGAGATCGCCTTGCGGATCGCCTCGCCGCGGTTGTAGGGGGTGAAGATGATCGGGCCTTCCTTCTGGATGTTGTTCTTGACCATCGCGTGAACAAGATCGTGGGCGTTGTTCCCGTCGCCCAGATGCCGCACGAGACGATCCGGGTCCATCCGGCCCCGCAGTTCGCGGACGATCTCCCGCGCCTTGTCGCTGGACAGTTCCGTCACGACGACGTCGTTGATCAGCGCCGCGGGCGCCTGATCGCACATGCCGATGCAGGCGGTGGTTTCCAGCGTGACGTTCCCGTCGGAGGTCGTCTCACCGAGGCCGATGCCCAGCTCCTCGCTGAACGCCTGCGCGACGCGATCGAACCCGCTCATGCGATCGATGATGTCATCGCACAGGCGGATGACGATCCTGCCCTTGGGTTTGTCGGAAAGGAAGGAATAGAAGGAGACGCAGCTCTGCACTTCGACGCGCGGGATCGACAACTCGCGGGCGATGGCGTTGATCGCCTCGTCGCACACGCAGCCGTCCTGGGCCTGCACCGCGCGGACGATGCTGACCAGCCGCGAGGGAGCGGATCCGTATGCCTGGCAGATTTTCCTCACCCCGTCAATCACTGACTCGTTCATGAATGACCTCGATCGGATTCGAAGACGTCGGCGTCACGCCCGGTCGCCTGCGCGCACGCGCTTCGGCGCCGCACCGCGCCGCGCGGGTCGCGGAGGGTCGGAGGAAGCGTTTGTGCGCGCCGGGCGGCGCGACCGTGAGCCATGATTCACCTCGTCCCTGTGAAGCCCCCGATTTGGGGGGCGGAATCATAGCCGGACGAAACGGACAAGGAAATCCGATTGTCAGATCATTTGTGCCGCTCGACTCGGGCCGCGCGGACGGGGCAACCGCCGCGCCGCGCGGGGGAGGAACGCGCTGTTCCATGGGCCGGGCTGAATCAATCGACAGACGTCGCGGCATGCGATGATGCCGCCCCTCCTCCGCCCGCGCCGGCGATGTTCTTCATCGCCTCGGCCAGCGCGGAAAAAGCGCGCCGAACACGGGTTTTCTCCCGCGCCAGCGCCGCCGAATCGCGCCGCTCGATCGCCTCGCGCAGTCCCGGCAACACCCACGCCGCATACCCGGAGTCGGGATCGGTGGCCGAGAAGAGGCTGCGATTCCACCGCTGATAAGGCAGGCCCGATTCGTCAAGCCAGTTCCGCTCCAGCGTGAGGAGGAGGATGTTGAGTTCCGCCCGCTCGTTCTCATCCAGCCGGCCGGCTTCCAGACCCTCTGTTATGTCGGCCCGGATCGATGCGGCGGCCCGTTCGCAGGCATCGATCGGTTCCTTCAGCGCCTCGAGATCGGCCTCGAACTCGAGTTCCGCAGCGCGCCCGGCGAGGGTCTCGAGATGTCGCCTCGCGTCCGCGGCGTAGCGGAGCGGATCGAAGGGCAGGACGTCGGCCTGCGCGAGACGGGCCGCGAGGAGGTTCGTCATCCGCGACACCATCAGGGCCGAGGCGTACGCATCGCCCACCACCTGCCGGTACCACCGGCGGGTGTCGTAGATGGAGTGGTAGGAGACGCCACGGCCGCCGCTCGCCGCGAACCCGCAGGCGGGGATGCCGAGGTGGCAGGCGAAGGTGACGTGATCCGAGCCCCCGCCGAGGTCGGCGAATTGCGGATCCTCCTTTCCCTGCCCGGTCCACGCGTCGTAGACCGATTTCCCGTCCTCGCCGGCCGCGTCGGGGACCGCCTTCGCGGCGTCGGCGATGAGCTGCTTGAGCAGCGGCGCCGAGTAAGCGGCGAAGGTGTCGCCCATGGCGGCCATGTCGAGATTGATGTAGGCGACGCCGTGCTCACTCAGCTCGCGCTGATGTGCCTTGCACCATTCCGGCGAGCCGATGATGCCTGCTTCCTCGGCGCCCCACGCGGCGAAGAGGATCGATCGGCGGGGCGGGCGGCCCGCCGCCGCCGCCTCCGCGAAACTCCGAGCCGACTCCAGAAGCGCGATGAGCCCGGAGAGCGGATCGCCCGCCCCGAATCCCCACGCGTCGTGATGGCATCCGATTACGATGAGCTGCTCGGGATGCTCGACCCCGGCCAGGCGCGCGACGACGTTCGCCGTCCGCGCGATGCGACGATCCTGCTTCACCATGACCCGCACCCGCAGCGATGAGCCGCCTTCGATGCGATAGGCGAGCGGCAGCCCGCCCTGCCAGGTCTCGATGAGGTCGTGCGGCAACGCCCGGCCGGTCATCTGCGCCATGATCCGCCGCGCCGCGCTCCACCCGATGGGCTGAACGGGAATGCGCGGCAGGGCGACCTCGTCCGGATCGAGCCGCGGGGCATGCTCGGTCGCTTCGCAGTCGGGTGTCAACGGATCGCCGGGCTGGGGGAGGGTAAGCAGGGAGCCGCGCTGGAGCGAGGTCTCGTTGGCCCAGCCGCCTTCGGGGTAGGGCAGGCCCTTCATGTAGCCGTCATCGCGTGGATCGGTGTAGATGAGCAGCGCCGCCGCGCCGGCCTCCTCGGCGAACTTCGCCTTGTACCCGCGGAAGTTGGCGCCGTAACGGGCGATGACGATGCGGCCGCCGAGATCGATGCCCAGCTCGCGCAGCTTCGCGAAATCCTCTTTGGTGCCGTAGTTGGCGTAGACGACCTCGCCGGTGACATCCCCCGAGCCGCTGTAGGCGGTGAACCCGATCGGCAGATCGGGATGCGCCGTGTCGGGGTCCTTCTCCAGCGCCACCTCGCGCACGGGCAGGCTCTCGCGCGCGGGGCTGACGATCTCCACCGCCGCGTCGACGGGGAAGGGCAGATACGCCCAGATGTCGTGCCGCTCGACGTCCAGCCCCATCGCGGTGAAGGCATCGACGAGGCGCTGAATCGTGCGCTCATCGCCTGCCGTCCCCGCCAGGTGAGGCTCGGAGGCGAGCAGATCGTGCCAGTCGCGCAGACGCGCGGCGCCGGGCGTTGCATTGAGCGTGGTTTCGTATTCCCGCTGCGCAGCGCGGCGCGCGGGCGCGAAGCAGCGCAGGGTCTCATCGGCGGGCGGGTTCATCGTCATAACCCGACCAAGATACCCGCCCGCGCCCGCCGGCGTCGAGCTATTGATGGATCATCCGGCCCTCGATGCCGAGGGCGGCTTCGTGCATCGACTCGTGCATCGTCGGGTGGGCGTGCATCGTCGAGATGAGATCCTCCACCGTCGCCTCGAGTCGCTTGGCGACGGAGATCTCGGCGATGAGCTCGGAGGCGTCCTCGCCGATGATGTGACAGCCGAGGATCTCGCCGTAGGGCTTGGACGCGATGAGCTTGACGAGCCCCTCGGTGGCGCCGACGGCGATCGCCTTGCCGTGACTCTTGAGCTGGTACGTGCTGGCGGTGTACTCGAGCCCCTGCTCCTTCGCCGCCCGCTCGGTGAGGCCGATCGAGGCGATCTGCGGCGCGCAGTACGTGCAGGCGGGAATCGAGTCGTAATCCACCCCGAGCGTGTGATGGCCGGCCATCCGCTCCACGCAGGTGATCGCCTCCTCCGACGCCACGTGGGCCAGCCACGGCGGGCCGATGACATCGCCGATCGCATGGATGCCGGGCACCGAGGTCTCATACGTCGGCTCATCCTTGTCGCGATAGTCGGTCCTGATGTGGTCCTTGACGACTTCGATGCCGAGCTCGTCGTCGAACAGGCCGTCGAACCGTCCGCGCACGCCGACGGCGACGAGCACGATCTCGACCTCGATCTCCTGCGTCTTCGAGTCGTCGTTGACGTCGACGAGCGTCACCTTCGCGCCGTTGTCGGTCTTGTCGATGTCCTTGACGGTGGTGGCGGTGTGCAGGGTCATGCCCTGTTTGGAGAAGATGCGTTTCGCCTGCCTGCAGATGTCATCATCCTCGATGGGGAGGATGTTCTCGAGCATCTCGACGACGGTGACCTTCGTGCCGAAGGCGTTGTAGAAGAAGGCGAACTCCATGCCGATCGCGCCGGAGCCGACGACGAGCATGCTCTCCGGCTGCTCCGGCAGGTTCATCGCGTCGTAGGAGCTGACGATCGTCTTCCCGTCACAGGGGGCGAAGGGCAGCTCCTTCGGCGCCGCGCCGGTGGCGATGATGACCCGATCGGCGGTGAGCGTCTCCTTCACCTCGCCCCCGGAACCGTGGTAGTAATCCTCCTCCGGCTCGCGGACCTCGACCGTGCACGGCTGCCGGGCGGTCTTGCCCGAGACGATTTTCGCGTGGCCCGTGTGATGAGCGACCTTGTTCTTCTTGAAGAGGAACCCCACGCCGTTGTTGAGAGTGCCCGTGATCTTGCGGCTGCGGCCGATGATCTGCTTCCAGTCGGTCTTGACCGCGTCGGGATCGACGTTGATGCCCCACTCGGCGCCCTCGGTGATGGCCGAGCGGTAGAGTTCGGCGTTGTGGAGGAGGGCCTTGGTGGGGATGCAGCCCCAGTTGAGGCAGACCCCGCCAAGCTTGTCGCGCTCGATGCAGGCGGTCTTCATCCCGAGCTGGGCGGCGCGGATGGCCCCGACGTACCCGCCGGGCCCGGAGCCGATGACGATGAGGTCGTAGTGCGTGTTCTCCGCCACGGCGTCGATCCTTTCTCAAGAGGAGCAGGGCGGGCATTGTAGCCGCCCCGGCGAAGCGCGCGGATGCGGTGGGGCGATGGACAAAGGCGACGGAGCGGTCAGGTCTCTGCGCGCGGTCGAGTGAAGAGTCCGGGCGTGTTCGCCGTGCGCGAACGGGGCGAACGAAGGGTCGGCAGGCGCCCAGTCGAGGACGAGCGGGCTCGCGGGGAAGACGGAAGCGTTTTCCGGCTCTTGGGCCCTCACCCCTGACCCCTCTCCCGGGGGAGAGGGGAACCGTCAATCCAGGTCGCCCGTGGCCTTGAAGAGGAGCTTCGCCCGGTGCGGCGGGAAGCCGTGCTCGTCAAAGATGAGGATCTCGTTGGGCTCGTCTTCGTGCAGCCACGACGCGGGGACGTAGAGCCGCTGCTGGGGGCCGACCGTCTTGCCGGTCAGCGTGCGGTTGAAGTAGCGCCCGAGGTTGCGGCCGTTGACGTACGCCTGTCCCTTGCTCAGGCCGGCGGTGTCCAGCCAGAGGGGCAGGGGGAGCTCGCCGGCGTCGAAGTGACATCGCCACCATGCGGGCACGTTCTTATATTGCGTCGCGGCGTTCTTCGAGACGGCCTGGAAGGCGCCTGCGGCCGGCGCTTCCCATTTCGCGAACGACCACGATGCCGATTCGGTGAGGTTGTCGATGCACTCGTAGATCGTCACCGCGCCGGCGATGTTCTTCGTCGCGCCGCGCTGCCCGGCGTCGGGCGCGAAACGCAGGATGTTCTTCCCGCGCTTGAACGCATCGAGCGCGGGCGGCTTCAGCAGCAACCGGTCGCCTCCGGCGCCGGTCTCGCCGGCGTAGTAGGCGATGGGCGTATCGTTGAGCACGAACGTGCCGTGGGCGGACGCGCCGTCGACATCGACGATGATCGGCGACTTCTTGTAATGCGTGAACGACCACTGCACCTGCTTGGGGTCGCTGCGCTGGCCGGGCGTGCCGCCGAGGATGAACGCGCGGACCTCGAAGGGATCGACGGGCGCCGCCTCGATCTGTTTGGGTTTGGCCGTGCGGATGGGCTTGACCTCGAACAGGTCGCCCCAGAGCCCGACGTGCCGACCGAGGTCGTTGCCGTCGGCGAAGCGGCCGAAGTTGTCGGCGAGGGCGATGAGGACGTGCTCACCCTTGCTGAAGGGAATCGGGAACGGCGTCGCCTCCGCCCCGGGCCCCTCGCCGAACACGTGCACCGGCTCGCCGTCGAGGAAGAAATGCAGTCGATGCCCGGCGCAGGGGGCGTGAACGAGCCGCTTCTTCGTCGAGGAGAGCTTGAACCGCACGCGATACCAGCCGTAGCCGTTGGAGGCGCCGCAGGCGGGCAGCGTTTCCGGCCCCTTCAGGCTGGCGAAGCGGGGCGAGACGCCGGCGGCGTACGCGGACGAGGAGGCGCCGTGCCAGTCCTTGAGGGTGATGGAGCGCCGCGTCCGGCCGGTCTTCGCCGCGACCACGTCGTCGTCGAAGCTCACCGCGGCGAGATCGCCTTCGGCCTCGACCCGCCAGGCCCTGTCCCAGCCCGCGGCGGGTCGCGGGCGACCCTCGCCGTCGAAGCCGTCGATCCCGATGTAGACGGTCCGGTCATCGAAATACGTCGCGTCGATCTGCTTCTGGTTGCAGATGACGAGCCGGACGCCCTTGTGCTCGAGGATGAACGGTTTCGATCCGCCGGGCACGGTCGCCTGAAGCGGCGCGCCGTTGATCGAGAGCAGCGCCTTCGAGCGCGCCGGGCCGTAGAGCACGAGCATCGCCCGGTCCACGATGGCCAGCGGGCAGAGGTTGGTGTAGTCCAGCCGACCCCGGCCGTGCAGATCCGCCTCAAGGACGTACCAGCCGAGCGGTTGATCGCCCAGCTCGACGGGCAGGCGAAGCCCCGCGTCGAGCAGGAGAGTGATCGACCGCCCCGGGGCGTCGGCGAAGACGAAGACGACGCGGCCGGCGCTGCCGCGGAGGGGAACGATGGCCACCGACGGCCCGCGCCCGTTGCCGCGGCGTGCGGAGGTGCTCTCCGCATCGACCTCCCGCGGGTCGAGGGCGACGGGCTGGTAATCGGGATCGAGATCGGCGAAGACGTGCCCGAACTCGCCGGCGAAGGTGAGGATGCGGCGCAGGTGGCGGTAGGCGTCTCCCCGCGCGCCCGCCTCGCCCAGCGGCGCCGCGGCCGCCCCCGCGGTCGTCACCACCCCTCCGGCCGGCCCGGGCAGGCGACCGGCAAGGAAGCCGAAGTTGGTCCCGCCATGAAACGGGATCACGATCGGCTGCGCGCCGGCGGCGAGGATCTCGGCCAGCCGGCGGAGCATCGTCGCCGCCGGCAGGTCCTCGGCGCGGGGGCGATCCCACACCTGCGTCGTCGCCGCCTCGAAGGCGCGGACCAGCCGCGGGGCCTCCGACTGCACGGTGCGAAGCTGGCGGAGGTTGGCCAGCAGATCATCATCATCCTGCCAGGTGTCGATGGTGCCGACCGGGTCGGGCCAGAGGTTGTTGGCGTTGATGAGGGGGACGGTGATGCCGCACTCGCGGATGACCCGCCCGATTTCGCGAAGGTAGCGATCGGCCTGGTGGTCGTTGGCGCAGGTCCAGTTGTGTTCGACCTGGACGAGCAGGATGGGGCCGCCCTTGCTTGCCTGGAGATCGATGAGCTCGCCGAGGAGGCGGCGGAAGTAGCGGCTGGCCCGCTCGAGGAACGCCTCGTTGCCCTCGCGGAGGACGACGGCCGGGTCCTCGGTGAGCCACCCGGGCAGGCCGCCGCCGTCGAAGCCGGCTCCCACGAAGGGGCCGGGTCGGAGGATGACCCGCATGCGGGCCTCGCCGCAGAGTTCGATGAACCGCCGCACGTCGGCGTCGTCCTCGAAGGCGAAGCGGCCCCGGCGGGGCTCGTGCACCAGCCAGGGGCAGGCGGTCTCGATCGCGTTGAAGCCCGCCTGGCGGGCGGCGGCGATCCGATCCGCCCATTCCGCCCGCGGAATGCGGGCATAGTGCATCGATCCGGCCAGAATCCAGAGCCGGCGCCCGTCGACGATGAAGCTCTGCCCGTTGTAACTGACGGTTGGCATTGCCTGGGCGACTCTCGCGGCCGACCCCGTCCCCTCGCCGGGAAGGGGGTTACGATAAGCATGTGATACCACGATTCGGCCGCGCCTGCATCCGGGCGGGACCGGCGGGGCCCGGACGCCGGCCGCTTGCAACGAGGCGGCCGCCCGCCGGTAGGACTGCGGCTCGGTCCGCATGCCCGCTCAACCCCCCTGTTTTTTCCGTGTTTGCCCGATGGTCACGAACCGCCTGACGTCATCGATCAACGCCTCGACACTGCTCCTGATCGTGCTTCTTGCCGCGGCCGGGTGCGGCTCGGATATGCAGCGGATCGACCGGAAGGTCGACGCCATGCTGGCCGAGACGACCCAAACGGTCGGGGCGACGGTGGATCCCCGCGCCCGGGCGGGTGAGATGGCCACCGCGCCCGATCGGGCCGCCCAGCTCGCCGAGCAGCCGCCGACGGTGAACCCGGACGCGGGCTCGCTGGCGTTCGCCGCCACCGACGCCCGGGAGGCGGAGCAGGTCATCCAGCGACTGGAGGGCTACAGCGAGATGCCGGCCGACGCGCTGCGGATGGACCTCCCCGCCGCGCTGGCCTACGCCGTCCGCAACAGCCGCGAGTTCCGCTTCGCCGAGGAGGAGTACGTGCTGTCGGCCCTGCGGCTGCTGACGGAACGTCATCGCTGGGGGCCGCGGTTCTTTGACGATATTTCGGCATCGGTTTCAGGCAGCGGCGACGACGGGCTCTTCGACACCTCCCTCGCCCTCGTCAACGAGCTGCGCGTCACCCAGCGCCTTCCCTACGGCGGTGAAGTCTCCGCCCGCGCGCTGGCCAGCGCGACCGAGGATCTGCATCAGCGCGTCACGGGCGAGAACGTGCAGAGCGCCGACATCATCCTCGCCGCCGACGTGCCGCTCCTGCGCGGCGCCGGCTACGTGGCCCGCGAGGATCTCATCCAGGCCGAACGGAACCTGATCTACGCCGCCCGCGACTTCGAGCGGTTCCGACGCGAGTTCCTCTTCGACGTCGCCCGCGACTACCTGAACCTCATCGTCGCCCAGCAGCGGATCAGCAATGCCCAGTTGAGCGTCGAGAGTTTTCAGCAGGTCGAGGCGCAGCAGGAGGCGCTCTACGAGGCCGGGCGCAGCACGCCCTTCGACGCCGCGGAAGCCAAGAACCGCACGTTCGAGGCGATCGACGGTCTCAACAGCGCCCAGGAGAGCTACCGCCTGGCGCTGGATCGCTTCAAGGTCCGGCTGGGCATGCCGATCGATAAGCCGCTCATCATCGAGCCCGACAGCCTGGCCCTGCCGACGCCGAGGGTGGGTATGGACGAGGCGGTTTACGCGGCGATGAGTTTTCGGCTGGATCTTCAGACCCGGCGTGATCAGCTCGCCGACGCCGCCCGCGCCGTCGAGAACGCCCGCAACGCACTGCTGGCCGACCTGGACCTGTCCGCATCCGTCTCGGTTCCCACCGACAGCGATCGTGACCGGGCGGGGCTTCGCTTCGAGCCGGGCGATTCGTTCTTCCAGGCGGGGATCACCTACGGCCTGCCGCTGGATCGGGAGATCGAGCGCCTCGGCCTCCGCCAGGCGCAGATCAGCCGGGAGCGGGCCCGACGCGACTACGACCGGTTCCGTGACGACATCGCCGTCAGCGTGCGCGGGGCCGTGCGCGGCATCGACTCGGCCCTGTTCAGCCTCCAGATTCAGGAAGCCAACGTCCTGATTGCCGAGCAGCGGCAGGCGAGCATCGAGGCCGATCCGGCCCGGGCCGACATCCGCCAGCGCACCGACGCCATCAGCCAGATCGCCCTGGCGCGGAACCAGCGCGACAGCGCCCGCCGCGATCTCGAGGTCGCCGTGCTGGATTATCTTCTCACGACCGGGCAGCTCCGGGTTGACGAATCGGGATACATCGAGCCCCTGGAGGGGATGATTCTGGGCGAGGCGATCGAGGAGGACGCCGCCGACGAGCCGGGTTCCAGCGGCTGATCGCTCCGCCCGGCGGCCTCCATGGGGCCGCAACCGGGTCGATGTCGCCCGGTACGAGGCCTACTGTTCACGTTCCGGAAGCGCGATTTTTCCGCAATGCTCGCGTACCTGCGGTGTTTAACATTCGGTCGAGGACGATATGACCAGCCGCCGCGCCCCGCGAGGGGCTGCCACAACCACCGTCGTGATCGCCGTGATCGTCGTCATCGCCGCCGTGACCGGCGTGATGCTGCTGCGCGGAGGGGGATCCGGGCACAACGGGAACGGCGACCCCGATTCGTTCATCGTCCAGAGCGGCAGCTTCGATATCACCATCCCCGCCTCCGGCGAGCTGGCCGCCCTCAAGCAGACGGAGATCTCCAGCCAGCTCGAGAGCCGCGCGACCATCACCTACATCATCGAGGAAGGCGTGTGGGTCGAGCCCGGCGATGTGCTCATTCGCCTCAACGATGAGGAGATGGTCGAGCGGATCAAGGATCAGGAAGACGCCGTCAACACCGCCGAGAACGCCTGGGTCACCGCCCGGTCGAATCTCGAGATCCAGCGGCAGACGAATGCCTCGGAGATCGAGGAGGCCGATCTGAATGTCCGCCTCGCCGAGCTGGCCCTCAAGGCCTGGGAGGAAGGCGAGCACGTCTCGGCCCGACAGAGCCTGGAACTCGAGCTCAAGACGGCCGACAAAGACTACAAGCGGCTCGTCGAGCGTTTCGAGGCCTCGAAGGACCTGCTCGAACAGGAGTTCATCAGCGAGGATGAGTTCAAGCGCGACGAGATCAGCATGATCCAGGCCCGCAGCCGGTGGGAGCAGGCCAAGCTCGCAATCAAGGTGTACGACGAGTATCAGTTCGAGCGGGACAAGGCTCAGCTCGAGAGCGATCTGAAGCAGGCCCGGGATCGGCGCGCCCGGCTCGAGAAGCGGCACGCGACGGACATCGAACGGCTCGAGACCGAGGTGGCCAGCCGCGCCTATCACCTGGAGAGCCGGAAGGAACGGCTGGCCAAGTACAAGCGCCAACAGGCGTTGTGTACGATCCGGG
Source organism: Planctomycetota bacterium (assembly GCA_034211115.1). GTDB lineage: Bacteria > Planctomycetota > Phycisphaerae > Phycisphaerales > SM1A02 > JAXHTH01. The sequence goes on from JAXHTH010000065.1 coordinate 21,240, forward strand.
CCCCCCAGGCCGGCCTCGTCGTCTACGCCACCAGCCTCGACGTCAATCGACGCGGCCGCGGCGAAAGCCCCCCCGACGTGGGCACCGAGATCTCCCCCAAGCGCCCGGTCATCGTCCTCCCCGACACCTCGAAGATGATTGCGGAGGTGAAGGTCAACGAGGCGCTGAGCGGCAAGATCCGCTCCGGCCAGCGGGCCATCGTCATCTCCGACGCCCTGCCCGACACGGCCGTCGAGGGCGAGGTGCTCGATGTCGGCGTCCTCGCCGAGTCCGGCGGCTGGCGCGATCCCACCCGCCGCGATTACACCGTCCGCGTCCTGCTTTCCGATGGGGCCGATCTGGGGCTCAAGCCGTCCATGCGCTGCAAGACCGACATTTTCGTCGGCCGCGTCGACGATGCCGTCTTCGTGCCCATCCAGGCGATCTTCCGCGACGGACCGGTCGCCTTCGTCTACGTCCCCGAGGGCAGCGGCTACGCCCAGAAGCGCGTCGAGCTGGGGCGGTCTTCGGAACTGTTCATCGAGATCACGGACGGCCTCGCCGAGGGTGATGTCGTCCTGCTCCGCGAACCCTCCGCCGATCGCATCCGCTCGCGGATCCCCATCGAGGAGACGTCGAGGAACGGCTGGATGAACGGGCAGACACCGCCGGGGCCGCCGCAGGGCAGGGCCGGCGATGCCACCGACGGCAAGGCCGAACGTTCGCAGAGATCGTCCGGCGAGCGCCCGCGCCGTCCCCAGGGCCAGCGCCCCGCCCGCGGCAACGGGGACGACGGCGGCGCCGACGGCGACGAGCCGTCCCCGTCCGCCGGGCAGGACGGCGAGACCGCCGCCACCCCGCGCAAGCGCGGCGACAACGGGTCCTGAGCGAACCCGACCCGCGCTTGATCGTCCTCAGGTCATCGAGGAGCCCGGCGCTTTGTCATCACCCGGCCGATCGTCTCTGGCGAGTGTTCTCACGCTCGCTCTTCTCGCTCTGGCTGGCTGCCGCACGACCCCGCCGACATCGATCGGTGAAGCCGCGTCGGCGCCGCGGGCGCACATCGTCGACTGCATGACGGGCACGTTCAGCAGCGCCGCGCAGGCCGCGGCCCATCCCGAGCACTACGCCGAGATCCGGCTGATTATGCTCCCGATCTGGATCGATCGCAGCGACGCGTGGTGGTTCTACGTCGAGCAGGCCGCGGCGGGAGCGCTGGATCGACCCTACCGCCAGCGCATCTACCGCGTCAGCCCGCTCGGCGAAGAGCAGTACCGAAGCGAGGTCTACACCCTGCCCGGCGACCCGCTGGCGTACGCCGGCGCTTGGCGCGATGAGCGCCCACTGGCGGATCTGAGGCCGGCCGATCTGACCCTGCGCGAGGGCTGTTCGATCCATCTCCGCCGCACGGGGCCGGAGGAGTTTGTCGGCTCGACGGTCGGCGCCGGCTGCGCGAGCACCCTTCGCGGCGCCGCGTACGCCACGTCGGAGGTCCGCATCACGCCCCAGCGGATGGAAAGCTGGGATCGCGGCTTCGATGAGCAGGGCAACCAGGTCTGGGGCGCCCCCGAGGGGCCGTACATCTTTGACAAGGTCGCCAACGACCCACCTTCGTGATCGCGGCCCGCCGCGCCTTCACGCCATCTGGCCGAAGATGATGAAGAACAGCATCACGTGGACGGCCCAGGTGACGATGGCGCACCAGATCTGCACATCGCGGCCCAGACGCACGAAGCGGTGACGCGCGAGCAGTAGCCCCGCCGCCGTCAGGCCGCTGAGGGCGCCGAAGGTCAGCAGAAGGACCGCGCCCGGCGGGATCGGGCCCTGACCCCCGGCCCCCGGGATGATGAGCATCGTCCCCACAATCAGCACGGTGCAGATCCCGGAGAAGATCCCCGGCGCGAGCGTGAGCACCAGGTACGCGACCTCCGGCGGCTTGCGCAGTCCCACGGAGAGGATCAGCTCCTGCCGGCACTCGGGGCAGATCGGTCGCGTGAGGTTGCGCAGGTTGTAGCCGCAGGCGGGGCAGGTCGCATCGCGGTCGTGCACGAACGCCAGGAGCATGCGCGTCTCATCATCGTCGGGCGGTTCGTCGCCGGAGTTGCGTCCGTCGTTTTCGCCTGCCTTGACCGCGGTCATGATGGGGACTCCGCCTGGCCCGCGTTCGCCGGCGCATCGCCGCGCCTGGTTACGGGACGTTCGTCGGCGCGGGGCGGTTCGTGCCTTTCCGTCTTTTCGGTCACTCGCCTTCCTGCGGTCGAGGATTCATCGCCCGGCGCCGGAGCGGTTCAAGGCGGAAGGGAAGCTGTCCGATAGCGCTCCCGTCGGCGGATGGAGACCGCGCCGGCGGAGCATCGAGGAAGACGCCCGATGGGGATCGAGGATCACAAGGTGCATCCGGGGGCCAGCGCCGCGCGGGCGCGGCTGATTCTGCCCTTCGCCGCGGCGGGGCTGTTCATCGCCTGCATCGTCGTCCTTCTCCAGGGCTCGCGCGAAAGCCACACCGTCTCCCACGTCCAGCGCGTGGTCCGGGACATCGCCCTCGCGGGCGGCTCGCCCGATGCGCCGCGCGGGGCGGGCGCGATCGGACCGTGGAAGATCTCCGCCTCGGACGTCGATCCGCTGACCGGCGAGTTCGCCGACTTCCATCTCGAGGCCGGCGCGATCGTGCTCGGGGCGGAACGGGCCGCGCTCTTCGTCGATGTGAAGGCCGATACGTTCGGCTTCGAGCTGTGGGACGTGGTATTCAGCCGCGTGCCGCCGCCGGGCGAGGACGACTCCGGCGCGTTCGTGCACCGGGTGGATCATTACATCCTCGGCCCGGCGCCGTACGGGAAGAACATCGTGCCCGATGCGAACTGCGGCGCGCCGATCGGACGGCCTCAGCCGCCGGCGCCGTCGGAACAGACCGTGGCCGACGGCAGCGCACCATAAGGGGTCGGCGCGGCGTCCACGCCTGTTGGTTTCTGCGCTGAAGAGGTCCGCACGGCGCGGAGCGCCGTGCCACCACCGCGCGGACATCTTCGGTACAGGATTCAGGAGCCCGGCGCGCGGACGGGGTACGGCGGCGCCTCGGGCAGCTCCTTCGGATCCTCCACCAGCTTTCGCTTCAGGTACTCGATCGCGCGATCGAGCTGCGGGTCGCGCTCGGCGATGCGATCGGAGGGGGTGATGTCCACCTGGATGTCGGGGCTGACGCCCTCGTTCTCGATGGTCCAGCCGCCCTCGTCCCACCACCACGCGAACTCGGGCTGCGTGGAGAGCCCCAGGTCCTTGAAGGGCTTGTCGGCGCGGATGCCCACCACGCCGCCCCACGTGCGGGTGCCGATGAGCGGCCCGAGATCGGCGATGCGGAACACGGCGGGGAAGATGTCGCCGTCCGAGCCGGCGAACTGGTTGATCAGCGTGGCCATGTGCGCATGCGGGGCGCGATGGGGATACCGCTCCGTCAGCCCGTGACGCGGCTCGTTGAACGCGAGCACGGCGCGGGCGAGGCGTTCGATGATCATCTGGCTCACGAACCCGCCCCCGTTGTCGCGCACGTCGATGACGAAGGCGCGCTTGTTGTACTGGGGGAAGAACTGCCGGCTGAAGGTGGCCAGCCCGCGCCCGCCCATGTCGGGGATGTGGATGTAACCGATCTCGCCGCCGGACGCCTCGGCGACGTAGCGCCGATTGGCCTCGACCCAGGCGGCGTAGCGCAGAGAGCCCTCGCTGCCGCGCGCTTCGATCTCGATCGTGCGCCGATTGGTGCCCAGCGCATCGTCGGCGATGGTGAGCGTGATGTCATCGCCCGCGCGATCCTGGAGCAGGTCGTAGACGTTCATCCCCGGGGCGAGTGGTCGCCCATCGATTTCGAGCAGGACATCGCCCTCCTTCACGCCCCGGCAGGGATCGGTGAGCGGGCTCCTCAGCGATCGGCTCCAGGGCTGGGCGGGCAGGATCCGCGCGATGCGGAACGCGCCGTTCTCGAACCGGACGGTCGCGCCGAGCAGGCCGACGGAAACGCGGTCGGGCGTGGCGCGCTCGTGCTGCCGGCCGCCCCAGACATAGGAATGGCTCGTGCCGAGTTCACCGAGGAGCTCGCCGATGACGAGGTTCAATTCGGCCCGCGTGCCGATGCGGGGCAGGAGGGCGGCGTACTTCTCGCGCATAGCGGGCCAGTCGATGCCGACCATGTTGGGCGCCCAGTAGAAATCGCGCTGGAGCCGCCAGGCCTCCTCGAACATCTGCTTCCATTCGCCGCGCACGTCGACGCGCACCTGCACGTCGCCGAGCGTGATCGTCTCATCTTCGCCGGGCGGGGCGACGGGCTTGATCGTCACGCCGTTCGGTGAGGGATAGGCGATCGTGCTTCCGTCGCGGCTGACGACGTAGCTGCTGATGCCCTCGGCCAGCGGCTTGTCCTGTTCTTTGACGAAACCGAACTGATAGAGAGCGCCCTTGCCCGGACCGAGGCCGCTGCGGAAGAAGGAGTCGCCAAGCATGCCTTCGGCGGGCTGCGCCAGGTACGTGATCGAGCCGTGCAGGGCTTCGAGCTGTTCGTAGTTCCCCGGCTCGATGGCGAGGAGATACTGGCGCTCGGGCAGGCCCTCCGTGTCAATGCGCATCGGCATCGTTTCCTGCGGTTGGGCTTCATCCTCTTCCGCCGCTGCGGCCGGTGCCGCGGGCTGCGCGTCGGCCTCGGCGTCGTCATCTTCATCCTCACCTCCCCCGCCGGGCTGTTGTTCACCACCCGGGGTGGCCCAGGCTTTGAGATCGAACTCGACCCGCCGCGCCTCGTCCGGGAACGGCGGGGGCGTGTCCTCCGTGAGCGGCACGGCGTAGACCTGCGTCGCGTTGACGTAGATGTGATTGAGATCGAAGCGCCCCAGCATCGGATCGAAGTGCCGTTCGGACAGGAAATACAGGTATTTGCCCGCCGGGTCCCAGCGCGGCTCGCGATCGGCGGACATCCCGTCGCTCACCGGGAAGGAGCGCTGGGCGCGCAGGGAGTAGATGAACACGTTGGGCATGCCGTTGGGCATTGGCTTCGTGTACGCCAGCCACTGCCCGTCGGGCGAGAAGCGGTAGTCGGTGATCTCGCCCGCCTCGGCCTGGTCGACCTGTCGATGCGTCAGCGTCTGCATGTCCAGCACGTGCAGGCGCATGGTCTTGTCGGCGAAGGCGAGGGACATGCCGTCGGGCGACGCGACGGGCGGGAACAGCCACGCCTCGCGATCGTCGGTGGCCAGCGAGGGCATGTCCGAGCCGTCGGAGGGCATGAGGGCGACCTGCGGCTCGCCGGTCGCATCCGTGATGAGCGCGATGCGGTCTTCGTCCAGATACGTCGCGCCCCATTCCCGCGCGCCGCTCGTGCGCGTCAACTGGTGAGAGACCTTCGACTCGACATCGATGGTCAGCAGTTCGCCCCGCGTGCCGATGAGCAATGTCTTCCCGTCCGGCGACAGCGCCAGCTCCGAGAACGTCTCCGCAGTCTGCGCGAACCGCTTGCGGGCCGCGATGCGGTCGCTGGCGAGGCGGACGTCGAGGCGCGTGACGCGGTCATCTGATGAGTCGAACAGCGCCAGCCCGCCGGCCTGGCAGAAGATGATGCGCCGCCCGCGCCGCTCCGTATCGGCGCTGGGCCAGCGGATGTCGTAGCCGTCGATCGCCGTCGGAGCGTCCGTATCGGCGGCGAAGAACGTGTGCTGGCTCACGTCGCCCCCTTCCGGGGGCATCGAGTGGATGTTGTACGTGTTGCTGCGATCGGAGAGGAAGTAGACGCGTCCGCGAAGCCACATCGGGAACAAATCGCTGGCGCGGTTGTCGGTGAGTTGCGTGAACGACTCGGCGGCGAAGTCGCCGACCCAGATCTCCGGCGCCGTCCCGCCCCGGTAGCGCTTCCACGTCCAGTGTTCGTTGGACCAGCGGGTGAACGCGAAGCGCCTTCCGACGGGGCTGAGGCTGACCATCGAGCACTCGCCGAACGCGTAGCGCTCGGGCATGCCGCCTCCGGTGGCGATGCGCCACAGCTCCCATCGGCCGAAGGGATGCTCGCGCCCCGAGCGGAAGAGGACGCTGCGGCCGTCGGGCATCCAGTCCAGCGGCACATCATCGCCGGGATGGAAGGTGAGGCGCTTCGGCTCCCCGCCGTCGACGGGCATGAGGTAGACATCCGTGTTGCCGTCGTACTGCCCGGCGAAGGCGATGGAGCGGCCGTCGGGACTGATCCGCGGATGCGATTCGCTGCCGTCGCTGGCGGTGAGGCGGTAGGCGATGATCGGTTCCGCGCCGACGTCGTCGGGGACTGTGGCCGTCCAGAGGTCGCCCTCGCTGACGAACACGATCCGGTCGCCGTGCAGGGCCGGCTGGCGGTAATAGCCGATCTCCGCCGCCTTTGCCGAGGCGGCGAGGACGGCCGCGATGAACACGCTGAGGATCAACGGACGCTTCATGATGGACTCCCATCCTGCCCCGAGGGGCAAACAGGCTTGTTGGCTGAAGGCCGGAGGATACCGCCGCCGTCCGGGTGCGCACCGCAGGCGGGGCGGGCAATTCTCTGGAATGATCGGGGCCGCCCAAGGTTGCGGGCTTCGTTGCGGAAGCGATGAAGCGACGAAGGGTGAGCCGGGTCGTCCCCGGCCCCCGGAACGCGGCCCCCGGCCCGCGGAGCGCGCGGATTGTCTGACGCGCCGAGGCGCGGGCGGCTACTTCTTCTTCAGGATCGCCCGCCAGCCGGTGGTCTGCTGCATCGTCGGGCGGAGGACACCGGCGTAACGGACGTCGTCGACGATGTAATAACAGCCCGGATCGAGATCCTCCAGCCAGGTCTTGAGGCTGGGGACGCGCCGGCGGGGCAGCTCGATGAACAGCAACTGGATCGGGCCGTCCCTGCCCCGTCCGTCGAAGACGGTCACCCCGAAGCCGGCGGCGCGGAAGACGTGGGCGAGCTTCTCGCCCCGACGGCTGAAGATGCGCACCACCTGCTCGCCCACCGCCAGGTGCCGCTCGATCGTCATCCCGAGGTAGGTGCCCATCGCGAAGCCGAAGGCGTAGGCGATCGCGTAGGCGAAGTTGTCGAGGCTGTTGATCACCTTCGACACCACCACCACCCAGATCAGGATCTCGACGAACCCGATCGCCCAGGCGATGAACCGGTGGCCGGCGACGATGAAGACCGTCCGCAGCGTGCCCATCGACACGTCGGCCACGCGGGCGAGGATGATGAGCAGGCAGGTGATGAGGACTTCCCAGTTCATGGCGGCACCGTGGGGTGGATAGTCGTTGATACAGGGGCGCGGCGCGACGATGACCGCGCGGCCCGCGGCAAGCAAAGGCGCTTGCGGCGCACGGGACAAGCGGCGCGGCGGCAACGCGTTGATGATCGGGCCCGCGGGAACGAAGCGGAGCGTGCTGCGCGGCAAGCCGCGGGAGGGCAAAACCGGCGGCGGACGTTATTCGGCGAGGAGGCCGTCGTAGAGTTCGGCGATCCCCCGGCCCTGGGTGGCGATGGTCTCGTAGATCCGCCGGCCGTTGGCGATCTCGCCCAGCCGGCCCACGAGTTCGCCCTCGCCGGCGAAGTCCGCCTTGTTCACGATGAACTCGTCGGCGATCTCGAGGATCCCCGCCTTGTCGATCTGGACCGCATCGCCCATGCCGGGCACGACGACGACGGCGGTGTTGTCCGCGTACTTGCGGATCTGCACCTCGTTCTGCCCGGCCCCGACGGTCTCGACGATGACCTGCTCGAATCCCGCCCCGCCGATGAGATCGATGACGTCCGGCAGCGTGTCATAGTGCTCGCCCTCGATGGCCAGCGAGCGGTAGAACACGTTCTCGTCGATGGTGTTGAAGTCCACGCGGAGGCGATCGCCGAGCAGGGCGCCGCTGGTGATGGGGCTGAGCGGGTCGTAGGCGACGACGGCGAGCCTGCGGCCTCGGCGCACGCCCTCCGCGGCGAGGGCGGCCACCAGCGTGCTCTTGCCCGTGCCCGGCGAGCCGGTGAGACCGATCACTTTCTCCGGCCGCTTCCGCGATGCATCCTCCGGGGGCTCGCCGGCGTGGGCGAAGCTGATGTGCCGGGCGAGCGTCGCCGTCGGATGGTCGGTCGTCGGCGGGCCGTAGGGCTGCGTCGCCTCCCGCACCGCCTCGACGATCTCGTGCATGCTCGTGCCGGTGTGGAAGACCTGCTTCACCCCCGCGTCGTACATCGCCTGCACGTCCTCCTGGGGGATGATCCCCCCCAGGTGCACGATCATGTCCGGCCGGCCGACCTTGGCGCATTCATCGATGAGCCGCGGCACGAGGACGAGGTGCGAGTTGCTCATCATCGAACAGGCGATGCAGTCGGCGTCCTCATCGCGGGCGCTGATGGCGAGGCTGCGGGGGGTCTGCCAGAGGCCGGAGTAGATGACGTGCACGCCGCTGTCGCGCAGGGCCCGGCTGATGAGCTTCACGCCCCGGTCGTGGCCGTCCAGGCCCATCTTCCCCAGCAGCACGCGGGGGCGATGGGCGAGGTCGCCGCAGCGATCGAGTTTCTCCAGAGCGGTCGTCGGTTCGGTCGTCGGGCTGGGCATGGCGGTTCGCTCGAATGGCAGGACAGAATGAGACATTCATCATAGACGGCCGGCGGGGAGCGAGCGATGGTCCGTCAATGATGAGTGATGGGCGATGAGTGAAAAAAGGGGGGAGCGGTGAGCGATAAACGATAGGCAATGAGCGGGGAGCAATGACGGGCGCGGGAGCGAGCCCGCTCGTACCCGAACCCCAGCGAGCCCGCCCGTCCTCGGGCCCGGGTACCTCTGGATCACCCAACGCCCCGCATCGCGCGACGATGGCAAGTGTCGGTCGCACGCACCCGGGGCTGAGGACAGCCCGGCTCGCGCCATTCCGGCGTCTCGGTTTTCGGCTTTCGCGTTTCCCTCCCCGCCGCCGCTCACTTCGTCTCCGTCGGCGCCGTCTCCGGCTGCTCGAGGCGGGGGAAGAGGGCGACCTTGCGCACGGTCGTGCCCGATTGGAGGCCGCCCCAGGCGGCGAGGTCGGGCAGTGTCCCCTGCTCCTGCTCCGGATCGATCGTCAGGTTCAGCGCCTCCCATAACTCGCTCATCTTCCCGGGCATGACGGCCCAGAGGAGCAGGGAGGCGATGCGGACGGCTTCGAGGCACTGATAAAGGATCGCCCCGAGCTCCTCGCGCTTCGAGTCGTCCTTCGCCAGCTTGAACGGCTCGGTGAGGTTGATGAACGCATCGACGCGGCGGATGAGGCCCAGCGCCGCCGCGGACGAGCCGGCCAGATCCAGCCGCTCCATCCGATGATGGGCGTCGGCGACCGCCTCCGCGGCGAGCGCGGGCCAGTCGTGGCCGGCGACGACCATCCGCGAGCCGAACGGGCTTTCGCTGGGCACCGTCCCGTCGAAGTACTTGTTGATCATCGACGTGACGCGGCTGGCGCAGTTGCCGACCGTGTTGGCCAAGTCGGTGGAGTAGACCTCGTGAAAGTGATCGGCGGCGAAGTCCGCGTCCGTCGCGCCCAGCGGCCCCTGCGTGGCGAGGTAATACCGCCACATGTCCAGCCCGTAGGTCTGGACGAAATGCTCGATCGCGGCGAGATCGATGAAATTGCCCAGCGACTTGGACATCTTCTGCCCTTCGCTGATCCAGAAGCTGTGGGCGTAGATGCACCGCGGCTGGGGGATATCCAGCGCCATGAGCACCGCCGGCCAGAAGAGGGCGTGGAAGAAGAGGATCTCCTTGCCGATGACGTGGTACGCGGGCGGCCAGTACCTGCCGCGCTCCGCGTGGATCTCGCCGTCCGGCTCGCCCAGCCCCAGGGTGGTGATGTAGTTGGACAGCGCATCCAGCCACACCCAGAGCACGTGCGCCTCGTCGCCGGGGACGGGGATGCCCCAGGAGAAGCTGGTGCGGCTCACCGGCACGTCCTGCAGCCCCTCGCGCAGCCGGCCGAGCATCTCGTTGCGCCTCGCTTCCGGGCGCACGAACTCCGGCTGCTGCTCGTACAGCTCCTCCAGGCGTTTCTGATACGCGCTGAGTCGGAAGTAGTAGTTCTGTTCCTTCATACGTACGAGCGGCTTGCCGGAGACGGCGGACTTGTAGTCCTGGTCCATCGCGCGGCCCTCGGGGATGAACTCCTCCTGCCCCTCGTCGTACCAGCCCTCGTACTCGCCGAGATAGACATCGCCGGCGTCGATGAGACGCTTCACGAAACCGGCGACCTGGCGCTTATGGCGGTCCTGCGTCGTACGGATGAAGTCGTCGTTGGTGAGCCGGAAGGTCGCGAGGATGCTCTGGAACTCGGCGGCGTTGCGGTCGGCGAGCGCCTGGGGCGACACGCCCTGTTCCTTTGCGGACTTCTCGACCTTCACGCCGTGCTCGTCGGTCCCGGTGAGGAAGAACACATCGCGGCCGGCGAAGCGCATGAACCGGGCCCACACGTCGCAGACGGTGGTAGTGTAGACGTGGCCGATATGCGGCCGGTCGTTGACGTAGTAGATGGGCGTGCTGATGTAGGTGGGGTTCTGGTCCATGGTCGCGGCATTGTATCCAGCGGGACCGATCGCGCGCGGGACGTGGGGGAATCGGAACGCCGTCCCGGGGCGGCGCGCGGGTTTTTTGCTTGTGGGCCCTCGTCTTGGGGGCTACGCTTGGAGGGTTGCGGGCAACGCGACGGAAGGAGTATGAAGGATGAACGCATGTCAATCCCGCCTCGTGGTTGCGGGCTTCTCGTCTCTCGCGCTCGTCGCCGCCGCGTCGGCCGTCGGCCGGTCGTTTTCGCCGGCGCCGGCCGCCTCGGCCGACGCCGCGCCCCTCGTGAAGGAGACATGGCTCGCGCCGCGGCCGGTGGCGCGGGACGCCGAGGCGGGCCGCCCCGGCCCCCTCGCCGCCGATCCGACCCACGAGTACATCAGCGCCAATCAGGAGCCGGAAGGCGACGTCCCGCGCAATGTCGTGTTCACGCCGGACGGCAGCGAGGTCCTCATCGTCCATCGCGACACGGACAACGTCACGTTCTTCGACGTGCCCACGCGGACGGCGACGCACACCGTCGACGCCGGCGACTTCCCCGTCGACGTCGCCGTGACCCCGGACGGGCAGTACGCGGTCGTCCCCAACGTGCTCGACAACAGCGTCACGATCATCGACGTGCCCACGCACAGCGCGCTGGCGACGGTGCCCGTCACGGGCGAGCAGCCGTATGCCGTCGCGGTGACCTCCGACAGCCAGCTCGCGGTCGTCGGCGTGATCAACGACGCGGTCAATTCATCGTTCTCGGTGATCGATCTCGTCGCCCAGAGCGAGGTGCTGACCTTCCCGAGCGGTTCCCAGGGCGTGATCGGGTTCTGGTGGGCGCCGGAGTCGGGCACTGCGGGCAACATCTTCACCCGGTTCGCGCTCACGCCGGACGGCGGCACGATCGTTCTGCCCGATCGCGGCGGCGCGCGGGTGCGGCTCTATGACCGCATGACCGGCGACGAGGTGGCGGACCTTCCCGTCGCCGCCCAGCCCACCGCGGTCGATGTCAGCGCCGACGGCACCACGGCCGTCGTCAATCACGAGGGCGACATCAGGACGATCACGGAAGTCGATCTCGTCAACCAGGTCGTCTCCGGGACCGCCAATACCGATGAGAACCTCCGCAACCAGGCGATCCGCATCACGCCGGACAAGAACTACGCCATCGCGGCGATCTCCAACAACGTGATCTTCGTGAACCTCGAGACGGGCGTCACCACCGCGACGGTCTCGACGGGCGTGGTCGGCGAAATCGAGATCTCCCACGACGGGCAGTACGCGTTCGTCTCGAACTACAACGCGCGGGTGATCGACATCGCCTCCCAGTCGCTGGTGAAGACGATCCCCTTCGCCGCGTGCGTCGAGGCGGCTGCGAGTCCCGTCGAATCGCGGGCGGTCGCCCTGAACAACCGGTTTCGCGAGGACATCCATTTCTACAACATCGACGGCGCTTCCGGGTTCTTCGAGGGCTTCGCCTCCAGCGGCGAGCCGGAGGAAGGGGACGCCACCTACGGCGTGGACATCGCGCCCGACGGGACCGTCGCCGTCGCGTGCAACGTCGTTTCGCGCAACGCCACTGTTTTCGATCTCACGACGAACACGGTGCGCTCGTACATCGAGATCGGCGATCGCGGCAAGGAAGTCCGGATCACGCCCGACGGCCGGTACGCCGTCGCCTGCGCGATGGACGCCAACGCCGTCGCCATCGTCGACCTGACCACCGACACCGTGGTCAAGTCGCTGACGATCAACGAGCGGCCGGGGCGGGTGCGCATCTCCCCCGACGGGCAGGAGGCGTACGTGCTGAACGTGGCCGGTTCGGACAGGATCACGTTCATCGCCCTCGACGGGGCCGACAGCTTCATCATCACCCAGCTTCCCGCCGGTCAGACCGGTTCGGCCAACGGGCCGACCTACACGGAGACGAGCGGCATCGAGCTGAGCCCGGACGGCTCGATCCTCGCCGTCTGCGACAGCTTCAACGACAAGCTGCGTCTGTACGACACCGCCGCGCGTGAGCAGGTGGCCGAGGTGGGGGTGGGCGATTTCCCGCTCCGCGTGGCCTTCTCGCCCGACGGAACGCGCGCCTACGTCACCAATCACTTCAGCAACAGTCTGTCCGTGATCAACGTGGACGGCGAGAACTCGAGCCTCATCACCACGATCCCCGGCTGCACCGGTTATCCGCTCACGGTGAGCGTCGACGGCGCCGGCGAGTACGTCTACGTGGGCACGAACACGGGCAGCAACGGAACCAACGCGATCCGCGTCATCGATGCCGCGAGCAACACGCTCATCAAGACGATCCTCACCGGCGACGGCTATCCGCGCGACAGTTATCTCTCGCCCGACACGGCGACGCTGTACGTGTCGTCGACGGACAGCGAACTGATCCGCATCGACGCGGCGGGTTCGGATTCCTCGATCATCGACCGCGTCGCGCTCACCTCCGGCCCCTGTGATCTCGCGTTCAACGAGGCGAGGCAGACGGCGATCACGACGCAACCGGTTCCGGACGGCATCGATGTCGTCTCCTGCCGCCGGCCCGGTGACGTCGACGGGGACGGGGACGTGGACACCGCCGATCTGCTGGCGCTGCTCGCGACCTGGGGCGACTGCCCCGACCCGCCGGAAGACTGCCCGGCCGACTTCGACGGGGACGGGGACGTGGACACCGCCGACCTGCTCACGTTGCTGGCCAACTGGGGCTGATGAGGAAGACCGTGTCGCTGGCTGAATCGAGGATCTACGCCTGGACGTCGATGCGCGGACGTCCCTCGCCCTCGCCGCGCTCGTAGCCCTGGAGGCGGTTCTTGGATTCCTGCTCGGTCTCGGCCTGCTCGGATTCGTTCTGGGGGAGGCGGCGGACGGCTTCGGCGGTTTCCATGCCGGCCACGCGAAGGTCGACGAGATCCTGGAAGCGGCGCGCGCTTTCCGTGGCCGCCTTCTCGCGATCGCGCCCCTTCGCCGCCTGCTGCTGCGCCTGCGCCGCCTGAAGGAGCGAGGTGTCGATGGGCGAACCGATCGAACTCATGAACATGAGTATCGACCCATCGCAGAGGCGATCTGAAAAGTTCGATCTTCGCCGATAATACGGCCGGAGGTTACTTCTCCGGTTCGTCGTCGCGCGGCGCGTTTTCGTCCACGGGCGGCTCCGCATCGGCGCCCCCGGCGGTCTCCGGCGGTTCCTCCTCGGCGAGCCAGATCGTTTTGAGCAGCTTGAGCAGGGGGTTGTCGGGCTCGGCATCCTCCATCGCGGCCAGGCCCTGCTCGACGACGGGCCGCTCGCCGAGCAGACGGCCGACGTAGGCGAGCAGGAACGCGTTGGACACGCGGTCGCGCTCCTCATCGAGACGGCCGATCAGCGCATCACGCGCCTGGAGCAGCCGCACGCGGCTGGGCAGCAGCCCCTCCTCGTACCGGGCGTCAATCATCTCCGGCTGGAAGCGGAAGAGGCTCTGGAGGGTGAGCGAGGAGGAGAGATAGAGCCCGGCGCCGAGCTGGGCGTGGGCCAGCCCCGCGGTGGCCAGCGGATGGCCGGGGATGAAGCGCAGGGCGCGGATGAAGCGTCGTTCGGCCCAGAAGTACTCGCCGGCCCGCAGCTTCTCCTCGGCGCCGGCGAGCAGCTCGTCGAACCGGCTCTGGTCCTTGCTGGTGAGGGCCTCGATGCGCTCGCCGTGGCGCAGGATCGTCCCCAGCTCGTCCAGCTCGACCTCCAGCGGCACCTCGAGCGGCTGGGGCTGGTCTTCCTCGTCATCGCCCGGGAGGGGGGGCGGTGTCGCCTCCTGGAAGTCCGATGTCTCGGGCCGTCCCGGGGCGGTGAGGCGATCGGGCATCTGAAGCCCCCGCAACGGGTCCTCCAGTCCCTGCGGCTCTTCCGGCTGCCGCGGTTCCTGCATCTCGGCGCCGGGGAGGGACAGTCCGGGCTGATCATCGCTCGCCCCGATCTCCGAGCCGGTGCGCCCGGCCAGATACTCGCGAATCCGTCGGAGGTCCTCGTCCAGCTCCTCGTAGAGCTTGGTCTCATCCTCGCCGTAGAAACCGCGCCCGGGCTCGGGCTCCTCGGGGCCCTCGGCGGCCTCGCCCCGCGTCTCTTTCGCGTACCGATCGGCCACGCGCTCGAGAATCCGCTGGAACTCCGGTTCGGATCTCAAATCGATGCGGTTGTCCACCGCGCCGGGGTCGACGGCCCCGCCGATGCGTTCATCCTCGGGCTGACGGACGGCGAGGAGATCTTCGTACTTCGCCTCGAAGGGCCGACCCAGCTCCCGCGGCTCGCGCCGAGCCATCAGATCTTCCCGCACGCGGGCCGCGTCGTACGTGGTCAGGCCCAGCATCTGAAAGTCCTGGTTGATCGGCGTGATGTCCAGGCCGGTGAGGCTGGAGGCGTTGATCAGATACTGACCACCCTCTTCATCCTCGGTGTAGCCGATCTTGATCGGTTCGGCCGCGACGCGTGAGGCCATGCTGCTGGAGGAGGAAAAGCTCACCTGATCGAGCTGCATCTCGGTATTGATGAGGTCGGCGCCGTGGAGCCGGAACCGGCCGCTGGGGGTGGGCCCGTCCTCGCCCGGCAACTGGGGCGTTTCGCCGAGGGTCTGGCCGCTGGAGCCGTAGAAATCGCGCCGGTACTCCAGCAGCCCCATGTTCTGTCCGAAGCGAAGCTGCTGGTAGGTATTGCCGTAATTCAGAAACGTCACGTCGGTCCAGGCGCTGTCCCGGCGGAAGCGGTAGAAGTCGTCGCTGCCGAGCGCGCCGCGGAAGTCGTTGGCGGCGGTATAGCCGATCGTCCCGCGGAAGCCGCGCCCTCCGATGACGTTGTTGGTGATGAGCAGGTTCCGGGCGCCGAACAGGTCCTGCCCGGTGGGCTGGTTGGCTCGGCCGCGGACGTTGAGCCCCGCGTCCAGGGCGTTGCCGCTTCCCAGCGCGTCCTGAGCGACCGCGGAAGAGGCGGCGAGGAGGAGTCCGAGGCTTGCGAAGCTTGCTGCGGTGGCGTGAACGGCGTTCATGACACGACCTCCAGTTCAGAATCCGCGTCGGGCGGCCCGGCGAGCCGCCGGGCGTTTCCCGCCCTCGGCGGAGCGGGGCGCTTCGATGGCCGGGCAGCCAGTGTATCGAACCGGCCGACGCCTCCTTCTGTAATTATGCGCTGTCCCGGCCCTCGGTTCGTCCCCGGCCCGGCCCCAATCTGCCCCTGGGGCGTTATTGGACCCCGGCGGGCAGCCCGGCCTCGATCGCCTTCTTCAGATCCCCCAGGCCCGGATGGCAGGGGCAGACGAGGAAGTACATGATCGAACCGTTGCTGATCCCCAGGATCCGGTCCCCGGAGCCGGGCTCGGCGGGAAGCTCGAACCACTGTCCGGGACGGTGCTCGTCGATCTGGTCGGCGTACTGGCCGTGGTCGGGGACGACGTAGAGGCTCACCATCGAGGCGTCCCGCCCCTCCTCCGCCGGCCGCTCGTGAAAGAAATGCCCCGAGGGCACGGGGCCGGGCACGTGGCACGGCCCGGCGCCGTAGAACTTGTAGCCCAGCGAACTCAGGTCGAGGACGCTGACCTCTCCGTCGCCGAGGTGACGCGTCAACTCCCGCTCCGCCTCACCGCGCGCGCGCCACGGGGAGACCTTGGCCAGCGTCTTCGGCTCGGTTTCGCATCGAATGTGCACGTCCTCGACGAACCGGGCCGTTTCAATCGCGAGGTTCCCCTCGTGACCGATCTGCTCGCCGAAGATACTGAAGAGAATCACGCCGGCGACAAGGAGAAGCGCGGCGGCGACGGCGAACATGCTCATCGGCGCCGGCCCCACGCGGCGCGCCCGCTTGCCGCGACCGGCCACCGCGCCGCCGCTGTCAACGCGACCCGCGACGACCTCGGGTTCCGGCTCGTCGGTCGCCTCGGACAGCGCGGCGCTGATGCGCTCGACAAGACCGGCCGGCGCGCTCGACCCGTCGCGCATGACTTCGCCGATGCGCTCCCGCAACACGTGTTCGAAGCGGAGCTGCGCACGAAGCCGATGGTCCGATTCAAGTCGCTGTTGCAGGGCGGCGGCTTGCTCGGGATCCAGCTCGCCGTCCGCATAATTCCGGATCAGATTAGAATCGTTCTGCTCGCTCATACCGTTTCCGTGGCCGGACTGGGGCGTGGCGAATGACAGCCGGCGAATCGCTTAAAAACCGGGTTTATTCACCCCTTTTTTACGCTCCACCATCTCCTCCACAACCCTCGACGAGCCCCGTTTCTTCGGCCAATTCGGACAATTGTTCGGCGAGAATGCTTCGCGCGCGATGCAGGCGGCTCATCACTGTCCCAATCGGAATATCCTGAATTTCCGAGATTTCACGGTATTTGAGCCCCTCCACCCCCCAGAGCAGCAGGACGCTGCGATACTCCGGCCGAAGCTGCTCGATCGAGCTCTTCAACCGCTCGTCCACGTGCTCCCATTGCAGACTCTCCAGATCCCACGCGGGAGGCGGCTCGTCCGGACGCGGCTCCGCCGACGTGGCCGAGGGCAACTCCTCCACCGCCAGCGGCTGACGCTTGGCCTTCCCCACCCGGGTGTAAAAGACGTTGTGCAGAATCTTGAACAGCCAGGGTCGGATCCCCCCGCCCTTCTCCTCGTATTTCTCGGCCACACGCAGGGCGCGGAGATAGGTTTCCTGCACGAGATCCGACGCCTCGTCCGGATGCCGGGCCAGTTGCATCGCCATGCGGTAGACCGCGTCCAGATGCTCCAGTGCAATCTGTTCAAACGCGTCGCGTTCCAAGAACTCACCCCATCTTCACACGGCCGGGGCCGAAAACCGCATTCGCGCGGGGGTTTATCATCGGCCAGAGAATGCTCCGCCGCAACCGTGGCGGGAGTGAGGATAGCCCCCCCGCCCCCGCCCGTCTGCCCCCGGCCGGTCGGCAGCCGTGTCGCGACCCGGGTCGCCCGCCCGGATCGCGGGGTCAGCACGGGCGGACTCGAGCCGGCCACGACCCCGCCGCCGGCGGCTTGCATCCCTCGCATGGCGGCGGGATGATGCCTTGACCATGCGCCGCTGGGGGGAACACGCCGGGTCCGCCGCGCATGACGGGGAGCCGTCACGCTTGCCCGGCGCGCCGGCCGGGGTCACCTTTCTCGCCCTCTCCTTCGCCGCGGGCATCACCCTCGGCTGGTCTCAGCCCCATCCCTGGGTCTGGCCCTGGCTGATCGCCTCGGCGCTGCTCCTGCTCGCTTCGATGCTCCTGCCGCGCCGGACCGGCGACGTGTGGCGCCTCTGCCTCATCAACCTGGCGATGGTCGCCCTCGGCGCGGGGTGGTTGGCCGTGCGTCATCATCATTACTCGTCGCGCGATCCCGCGGCGTGGATCGGCGACGAGCCCGTGCTCCTGCACCTGCGCGGCGTCGCCCTGCGCGGACCGGAACTTCGCGCCCGCACGTCGGGGTCGATGGCGGTCTTCGATTACCGCAAACCCGCCACGTATTTCCCGATGCGCATCGATGCCTACATCGGGCGCGACGGAACGTCCGCGCCCGCGCGGGGGAAGGTGCTGGTCCGCGTCGAGGAGACGGTCCCGCCGTTTCACGCCGGCGACGAGATCGACGTGACCGGTTTCCTGCGCCGACCCGGCCCGCCGCAGAATCCAGGCGAGTTCGACTACCAGCGCTACGCGCTCGCCCTGGGACAGGCCGGCGTGCTGTACGTTCGAAGTCGCGACCTGCTGCACGTGAGGCCCGGCGATCGTTTCGCGCCCGTCAGCGCGTTCCTGAAGTGGCGCGATCGTCTGCGCCGGCGCGCCGGCGCGTGGTTGCTTTCCGATCTGCCGGAGACGACGGGGCGCGAGCGCGACGCCCTGCTCGCCACGCTCCTGCTCGGCCGGCGCGAGCGTCACCTGGCGCAGATCGATGAACCGTTCCGCCGGGTGGGGCTGGCGCACCTGCTGGCAATCTCCGGCCTGCACCTGGGAATCCTGGTCGGCTTCGTGCTGCTGCTCGTGAGCCGGGGCGGGCACCTCCGCCGATGGCACGGCCTGCTCGTCATCGCCGTCGTGCTCGGTTACCTGCTGCTCGTGGAGGTGCGGATGCCCGTGCTGCGGGCGGGGGTGATGACGATGGCGGCGGGGGTGGCGCTGCTCGCCGGCCGGCGCTGGCGGGTGGCGAGCCTGGTGGGCCTCAGCGCCCTCCTGCTCCTGCTCTGGCGGCCGGATCAGATCTTCAACGCCGGCTTCCAGCTCAGCTTCGGCGTCGTCCTCGCCCTCATCCATCTCACCGGGCCGCTGCGGCGGGCGTGGCTCGCCCCGGCGAAGCGCTCGCCGGTCTCCTCGGGGCAGATGATGCTGGAATGGCTGAAGAGCGCCGCGGCCGCGGCGCTCGTCGCCTGGGCGGTGGCCACCCCGATCACCATCTATCACTTCGGGATGATCTCACCCTGGGCGGTTCCGCTGGCCGTCCTCGCCCTGCCCATCGTCGCCCTGCTGCTGGGCATCGGCTACAGCAAGATGCTCCTGGCCGTGCTGCTGCCCAGCGGCGCGCTGTTGCTGGGCGCGGTCCTGTCCTTCATCGCGGATGTGCTCATTTCGCTGGTGACGGCGATCGACAGCCTGCCGGGCACGATGATTCGCGTGCCGCACCCGCCCGCGGCGTGGTCGATCATCGCGCTGGCGTGGGTCGTCCTCGGTCTGAGCGTGCGGCGGGTGACGCGCGGCCGCATCGCCGCCTGGCTCGCCGCGGGCGCCGTGCTCGGGCTCTGGCTCACCTGGCCGATGCTTCCGCTCCGCGCCGCGCCGCCGTTGCGCATCGACATGCTCGCGGTGGGCGACGGTTCGTGCTACGTCCTGCGCAGCGGCGGGGAAACGCTGCTGTTCGACGCCGGTTCGAGCACGAATCTGAGCGCCGGTCGGCAGGTGATCGTGCCCGCCCTCCGCCGGCTCGGCGTGCGCTCCATCGACGGCATCATCATCAGCCATTCGGACCTTGATCATTACTCGGCGGTGCTGGAGATCGCCGATGCGTTTGCCGTCGATCGCGTGCTCGTCACCGATCGGTTCCTCGAGGCGGCGCGATCCGACCCGTCCGGTCCCACGGCGTACCTGCTTCACGGCCTCGCCCGCCGGCGCATCGCGACCTCGCCCTTTGCCGCCGGCGACCATCACCGCCTGGGCGAGCTGCACCTCGACTGGCTCCACCCCTCCCCCGGCGATGTGTACGAGCGGGCCAACGACAACTCGATGGTCATCGCCATCCGCGCCGGCGGACGCGCGGTCCTGATGACCGGCGACATCCAGGCCGATGCGATCGCCGACCTCTTGTCGCGCCATCCCGACCTCGAGGCCGATGTGCTGGAGCTGCCTCATCACGGCCGATACCTCGACGCCACGCACGAACTGGTGGATCGCCTGCGGCCGACGGTGGTCATGCAGTCGACGGGCTATACACGCTGGTCGCGCGACACATGGGGCGATGCGCTGGACGGCGTCGAGCGCCTGGTCACCGCGCGCGACGGCGCGTGCCGGGTCGAGATCGATCGCGCCGGGAATACCACGACCGGCCGGTTCTCGGATTCGGGCCCGTGATCGAGGTGTCGCGCTCCGTCACGTGCGGCCTGACTACCGGTTCCCGCCTTCCGTCCGCGCCTTCTCGATCATCGTTTCGAGGACCGGTTCGCCCTCGAGGTTCCAGCGCGGGACCCGCCGCTCGTTGATGAACAGAAACGGAATGGCGCGCAGGCCCATCCGTTTGCCCGCGCGGGAATCCTCTTCGATCGCCTCGGCCACCCCCGGCGTTTCCATCTCGGCGAAGAGGGTATCGGGATCGAGGTCCATCCCGATCGCGGCCTCGCGCAGCGTCTCGTCGCTGAAGTCGTCGAGGTTGGCGAACAGCCATTCGTGCATGCGCCAATAGGTTCCGGGTCCCCCGAGGCGGCCGGCCGCCTCCGCCGCCTGCGAGGCGCGGCACGCCAGCGGGTGCAGCGTCCTCGAGGCGACGGGATTGCACGTCTCGTCGATCGGGTAATGCCGGAACGAGTAGCGCACGCCGGGCAGGTCGGCGATGATCTCGCGCAGACGGGCGTCGAGCCTGCCGGTGTTGGGCTCCTGGTATTCGCCCCACATGACGATGCGCGCCGGAGCATCGTCCGGCCCCATCGAGCGCTCGTGCGTGTCCGCGGGCATGGGGCGCTGCGGCCCCCGCCACCAGTCGGAAATGTACTTCTCGAACGCCGGGGGCGGGTGATCGGCCGCGGCCGTCCGGGGCGGAGGATTCGTGGCCGCGAGTTCCTCGACGGTGCGGGTGACCGCGTTCGGCGCGTTCCATCCCTTCAGCTCAACACCGTTGATGAACACCATCGGCGTGTAGTGGATGCCCAGCTCGATGGCCTCCTCGATATCCGCATGCACGGGCGGGAGGGTCTGTGTCTCGTCCGTCATGACCCGGATGAACTTGGCTCGGTCGAATCCCAGCTCGGCCAGCCCCCGGTCGAACTCGCGATTGGTGAAGCTGCCGCGGTGTTCGAAGAGCCAGCGGTGCATCTTCCAGAAGCCCTCCTCGCCGTAGAGGATGCCCGCCGCTTCCGCGGCCCGCGCCGCCCAGCATCCGTTGGGATGCTGGTTGATGCCCCGCTCCGCCGCGAACTTGTTGCAGTCGCTGCACAGCGGGAAGTGCTTGTAGGAGAAGGACACATCATCGCGCTCCGCGAGGATCCGCTCGATCTCCGCATCGATCCGCCGGCAGTCGGGGCACTGGTAGCTGGAGATGGCCACGATCCGGATCGGCGCCGCTTCCGGCCCCAGGCGGTAGCGCCCGGTGAAGGGCGGCTCATCGGATTCGGCCGTCCCCTCCGGATCGGCCGGGTCGACGGGATCGACAGCCTGTTGATCACCGTCATTCTGCGCCAGGGCCTCGATCATCTGCTGCTGCGATTCCTGGCGCTCCGATTCGGCCTGCTGTTCGATCGCGGCCTCGTGTTGCGACCGGACCGGCCAGAGGATGAGGGACGCGATGACGAAGGGCACGGCGACGGTGACCAGCGCCGGCGCCGAGCCCGTCTCCGAGCGGGCGCTGCGCTCCACCACCACGAGGAAGGCGATGTTCGCCAGGTGCACGGTCAGGCAATAGGGGCAGATGTAGTCGCCGACGAACATGATGATGGTGAAGGCGACGGACGCCAGCGCGCCCAGGCGGATCAGCCAGCGCAGTCCGGGGGCGACGCCGCGCCGCGCCCACAGCCACGCGAGGAACAGGCCGGCGAAATACGCCAGGCCGATGAACGACGTGGGCCAGCCGAGGCCGGGCACGCTCCCCCAGATGCTGTTGGCGGCCCGCTCGCATCCGCTTTCCGGCCCGCATCCGGGCAGGTGCACCTCGAACTCCTCCAGCACGAGCATGAGCGAACTGAACACGCACACCGCGAGAAATGCGATCCCCAGCCCGTACGCGAGCGGCGACATCTTCTCGTGCTGTGCTCCCGCGGCACCCTTCGCCGCCGACTTCGCTCGCGTCTTCACATTCTTCTTCCTGGACTTCTTACCCGCCATGAAACCCCTCTGTCGATCGATCCTGAGAGAGACAGTGTAGACGCCCCCCGCCCGCGGATGGATGGCGTTTTCCGGGTTTGACGCCTACATCCGCCGCGGCGCTTCGATTCCCAGCAGATTCAGGCCGTCGGCAAGGACGCGGCGGACGAGATCGCACAGCCGCAGGCGCGAATTGCGGACCGCCTCCTCCGGCGCCTTCAGCACGGGGCAGTTCTGATAAAACGTGCTGTACGCGCCGGCGAGGTCGGACAGGTACTGGCAGAGCCGATGCGGCTCGAGCTGCCGGGCCACGTCCTCCACCACCCCGCCGTACCGCAGCAGCGAAAGCGCCAGCGCCTTCTCGGCCGGGTCGGTGATGATGAACCGCGCGTCGGCGATGGCGCCCGCCTCGATCCCCGCCCGCGCGAAGATCGAGCAGATCCGCGCGTGGGCGTATTGCAGGTACGGCCCGGTGTCGCCCTCGAAGGCGACCATCCGGTCCATGTCGAACACGTAATCGCGCATCAGATCGCTGGAGAGATCGGCGTACTTGATGGCGCCGATGCCCACCGCCCGGCCGGTCTCGTTGAGTTCCGCCTCGGGCAGTCCGTGCGTGGGGGCGTTGGGGTCGGCCGCGCGGGTGCGCACCGCCTCGGTCCCGCGTTCGCATGCCTCCTCCAGCAGCGACTTGAGGGTGACATTCTCGCCGCTGCGCGTCTTGAGCGGCCGGCGATCGGGCCCGAGCACGGAGCCGAAGGCGATGTGCACGAACCGCACCGGCGCGCCGTCCGCCGTACGGTCCCAGCCGATCAGCCGCGCCGCGTCGAACAGGTCGCGGAAATGATCGCGCTGACGGGCATCGACGACGTAGATCACCAGGTCCGAGCCCAGCTCGTGGGCGCGGAAGCGAACCGCGGCCAGATCGGTCGTCGCGTACAGGTAGCCGCCATCGGACTTGCGGATGAGCATCGGCCGATCGCGATCGGGGAACGGGACGATCAGCGCGCCCTTGTCTTCCTTTGCGAGGTCGCGTTCGACAAACGCGTCGATGACATCGGCGAGCCGATCGCGATAGAACGACTCGCCGCGGTTGTTCTCCGGCCCGAGCCTGACGTTGAGGATGTTCATCGCCTCGTACATCGCGCGCAGTGTGCAGTCGATGAGCCGGTGCCAGTCGCGGACGAGTTCTTCATCACCGCGCTGAAGCCGGATGAGGGTGGTCTTTGCGGCCTCGATCGCCTCCGCCGCGCCGGCGTTCTGCTCCTGAAGCTCGAAGATGCGATGGGGTCCGGCGTCCAGGCGCTGCGCCGCCTCCATGCCGCGTTCATCGGCCTTCGCCGCGCGCTGCGCGTCGCGATACGCCTGATCCAGCTCGGGCAGCTCCAGCGCATCGAGATCGCGACCGGCTTCGCGCAGCTCGCGCAGAACCATCGCGATGGGCAAGCCCCAGTCCCCGAGGTGGTTTTCGCGGTAGACCTTCCGCCCCCGCCGCTCGAAGACGCGGGCCAGGGCATCGCCGATGATGGATGAACGCAGGTGGCCCACGTGCATCTGCTTGGCCACGTTCACCGAGCACATGTCGATGACGACGGGGTGGGTATCGGTGCCGGGCGGCACGCCGAGGCCCTCGTCATCCATCGTCTCCAGCAGGTCGGGCAGGGCCTCGGCCTTGAGGCGGATGTTGATGAACCCCGGCCCGGCCACTTCCGGCGGCTCGGCGATCGCGCCCAGATCCGCGGCGGCGACGATCCGCTCGGCGAGCTGACGCGGGTTCGTCTTCACCTGCCTGGCCAGGGCCATCACCCCGTTGGCCTGGAAATCGCCGAACTCCGGCTTCTGGCTGGGCCGCACGAGCGGATCGGCCCCCGCCTGCTCGTCCCCGAGCACGGCCGCGATCGCCCGCCGCAGCGCGCCATCCAGAATCGCACTCGGATCGCTGGTCACGATGGCCTGTTCACCTGCTCCGCTCATCAGGGCAGAGTATAGCCGCCCGAGCCGTCCGGTCCCCGGCCGCTGACTCACCGGACCCGGGCACGCGACGGTCAGAAGAGCAAGAACGATCAAGCCCCGGCCCCCGGAAGGCGGTAGTCTTCTCATCGGAAAGGCGAGGTATGAAGGAAGACACCCGACAGGATTACGCCGAGCGGATCATTCGCGTGCTCGTGCACATCCAGCAGAACCTGGACGATGCGCTGCCGCTGGAGGATCTGGCCGCGATCGCCCACTTCTCGCCCTTCCATTTCCATCGCGTCTTCACCGGCATGGTCGGCGAGTCGGTGAAGCAGTACGTGAGGCGGCTGCGGCTGGAGCGGGCGGCGATGCGCCTGCGGCATGGCGGGCGGCCGGTCACCTCCATTGCCTTCGAGGCGGGCTACGAGACGCACGAGGCGTTCACCCGCGCCTTCCGGGCCGCGTTCGGCCGCTCGCCGAGCGCGTTCCGCGCTGCCGGCGGGTGCCCGGCGCGGATCGAAGCCCCCGCCGATGTGCATTACATCGCCGCCGATGACGAGATGACGTTCCATCCCCTTACGCTGGAGGACAGACCCTTGGATGTTCAGGTGAAGGCGATCGAGCCGATGCGCGCGGCGTTCATCCGCCACGTCGGCCCCTACGACGAGGTCGGGACGGCCTGGGAGCGGCTCTGCGACTGGGCGGGTTCACGCGGCCTGTTCGGATCGGAGATGCGTTTCTTCGGCGCCTGTTACGACGATCCGGAGGTGACGCCGGCGGAGAAGATCCGATATGACGCGTGCCTGACGGTTGATGATGACATGCAGGGCGAGGGCGAGGTCGGCGTGCAGACGCTGAGCGGCGGGCGCTATGTCGTCACGCTGCATGAAGGGCCGTACAACCGCCTCGGCGAGACGTACGCCGCCCTGTACGGCCGCTGGTTCGCGGCCAGCGCTCACGAGCCGGGGCCCGGGCCGTGCCTGGAGTTTTATCTCAACGATCCCAACTCGACCGAGCCGGATGATCTGCTCACCGAGATCTGCGTGCCGATTCAGGAGTGAGGGAATGAAACACGGAGGGCCACGGAGAGCCACGGAGTGAGAATGAGATCGGGTTTGAGTGTGATTGCATGTCTCCTGTATCACATCGGACATTGATGTCTCCCGGATCTTTTCACACTTCTGCTTCTCCGTGGCTCTCCGTGGCCATCCGTGTTTCAAAAAGGACCACCCATGCCTGCCGCGAATGCTGACAAGATCGACTTGTACAAGCTGAACAAGGCCGAGTACGCCGCGCCGAGGAAGCCGAAGCTCATCGAGACGAAGCCGGCTCAATACATGGTCGTTGAAGGCCGGGGCGCGCCGGGAGGTGAGGTCTTCCAGGCGAGGATCGAAGCGCTCTACGGCATGGCCTACACCGCCAAGTTCCGGAGCAAGTTCGCCGGACGCGACTACACCGTCTGCAAGCTCGAGGGCATCTACGGCATCGGCGGGCAGTCGGCCGCGGACTTCGCTCGTCTGCCGCCCGAGGAGTGGAAGTGGAAGCTGCTCATCCGCGTGCCGGACTTCGTCGGCGACGAGCAGCTTGATGAAGCGCGCAGGACCCTGCGCCAACGCGGCAAGGAAGGCGATTTCGACGATGTCCATCTCGAGGAGATCGATGAGGGACGGTGCGTGCAGATGCTCCACGTCGGGCCGTACGAGGAAGAGCAACGCACGGTCGAAGCCATGAAGGCGCTCGCCGAGGACGAGGGATACGAGCTGCACATGTGGCATCACGAGATCTACCTCAGCGATCCCCGCCGCGTGCCGCCGGACAGGCTGAAGACGATCCTGCGCCATCCGGTGAGGAAGAAGTAATGAGTGATGAGGGATGAGCGATAAGCGATGAGGACTGAGCGAGCCGGCTCGTCCTCGAGCCCCAGCGAGCCCGCTCGTCCTCGAGGCGGGCGGCGTTCGAGCGTTCGATTGCACTCATCGCGCGATGCGCAGGCTTCTGGACTCCAAAGGCGACCCGCCGTCGGGGACGCCGCGGCTCGCGGGGGGATCCGTGAGACGCGTACAATTCGCGACCGCACGGCATGCGTGCCCTTCCCCTGCTCATCCTGTTCCTCGCCCTCGGGCTCGTGACGAGCATCGCGATCGCGTGGTCGGCGACGATCTTCAACACCGGCGCGGGGCAGACCCACACGATCGCTTCCAACGGCTGGGTCGGCCGACTCCAGCGCGGGCCGGCGCGGATCGAGATCGGCGCGACCGCCGACGCCAATCGGCTCATTCCCAAGCTGCGCGAGGATGACGATTTCACGGAGATCCCGCGCTGGAGCCGGCTGCAGAAGCCGCCGGACAGCGTCGATGTGCGCGCCGAGGAGTTCGCCTGCGGCTGGCCCCTGCCCTGCCTGCGTTACCTGCGACGGACGGACGGTGAGATCCTCCTGCCGGATCTCGATTTCGCGAGCCGCGGCGCGCTGGAGGGTGACAATCCGCTGACGGTGATCGGTATCGGCCGGCCGGGCGTGCGTTTCCTGCCGATCGACCCCATCTGGCTTCATCTGCTGGTCAATGCCCTGCTGCTGGGGGCCGCGTGGTTCATCCTCTTGCGCATTCACTATCCCTGGCGCTTCGTCCGCGCGATGGGTCGCGTGCGGCGCGGGCTCTGCCCGTCGTGCCGATACGACCTGCGATACATCACCAGCGCGCGCTGCCCGGAGTGCGGCCGGGCGCGTCGGCATCGGCCCGCCTTCATCACACGCGAGCTCATCAACATCTCATGCGCGCTGATCGTGGCGCTGGGGCTGATCGAGGCGGGTTTCGGGATGACGTTCAGCGCGCATCCGCTTTATGACCCGATCCACCGCGCCGCCTACCGGGGCGATCTTGCGACCGTGCAGCGGGAGATCGAGGGCGGGGCGGACGTCGATCGGCCCGTGCCGGCGGGGAGGGAGCCGTACGGCGCGACCCCGCTCTGGCTGGCCGCGGCCGGCGGCCATCCGGAGACGGCGCGCTGGCTCGTCGACGCCGGCGCGGATCTCGCCGTGCGCAACGCCGCATTCGGCGCCGCTCTGGACATGGCGGCGCTGCGCGCGGCGCCGGAGGTCGTCCGCCTGCTCCTGGAGGCCGGCGCGGATGTGAACGCCGGCGACAACGTGGGCGCGACGCCCCTGCACCGCGCCGCCTCGGGAGGGGACCGCGCCGTCGTCGCACTGCTCATCGAATACGGAGCGGATGTCAACGCGCAGACGATCGTCCCCTTCGAGCCGCTGCACCTCGCCGCCACCGCCGGCCACACCGCCGTCGCCGAACTCCTCCTCGAGGCCGGCGCGCGCACCGACACCCGCGAGCAGACCAGGCGGACGCCGCTGGCGTGCGCCGTCTGGAGACGGCATCCGGACACGGCGGAGATGCTGTTGCGGCACGGCGCGGCGATCGATGAGCGCGCGCTGATCGACGCCGTCGCAACCGGCGATGTCGAACCCGTCGAGCTTCTCGCCCGGTACGGGGCCGATCTGACCGCTCGTGTGTACGCCGCCCGAACGCTGCTGTTTTACGCGTCCCGCGATCCCGAGGCGCGCCCGGTCTGGGAACTGCTCCTTGCACACGGCGTGAACATCAATGCACACCCGAGGGGGCGCACGGTTCTCATGATCGCCGCCCGCCGTGGATCGACCGAGTTCGTCGAGTTCCTGCTCGCCCACGGCGCCGATCCGATGATGGAGGATGACCGCGGGCGCACCGCGCTGGACTACGCCCGCGGCGACCGCCGCGCGATCATCGAGCGCGCGATGGAGGAGGGGAGTGATGAGTGATGAGTGATGAGCGATAAGTGATGAGGGAGAAGCACGGGATGTCCTTGAGCCCCGCGTGGCAACGCGAGGCCGCGTGCCGCGATCGGCAATGCACGACGCGCGCCAGCGCGCCAGCAAGCCCGCTCGTCCTCAAGCCGGGCGGCGTTCGAAGCTTCGCTCGCGTTGATCGCGCGGTGTGGAGGTCTCCTGATGTTCGAGGGCGAGCCGCGGGCGGGGACGCCGCGGCTCGCAGGGGGTGCGGTATAATGATCGGCGCATCCCGGGAGGGTTCGGCATGAAGCGTGCCATTCTCGCCGTCATCATCTTCCTGCTCCTCGGCGCGGCCACGAGCGTCGCCCTCGCCTGGGCGGCGGTGCTGTCCGTCGGAGACGAGGGGCTGGAGGATCGATTCGGGTCGTGGGACGAAGACGAACCGGGATGGACCGCCTTGGTACAGCGTTCGCCCTGGTGCACGTTGATCCGAGCTGACCATACGGATGCTCCCGGCAGCGCGTCCATCACGCTGCGCGACCTGGGGTGGCCCGGACCGAGAGCGGCGCCTTCATGGAGCGTCCTGAATCACAGCCGATCGAGTGATCTTCTCAGGATTCACGAGGCAGCGGCGGGCTGGCCCATGCCGTGCCTGCGCTACACAAGGGTGGCCAACAAGGTGGGTTGGGTCGAGGAATGGGATCTGATCAGCCGCGGCGCTCTGGTGGGCCTTGCTCCCTGGCATGCGGATTCGATGGATCCGGCCGATGTCCGCTGCCTGCCGCTGCGGCCGATGTTCCCGGGGATGGTCGTTGACGTGCTGTTGTTCGCGACGGCATGGCTGATCGCATTCTCGGGGATTCACGCATTCGCACGGTGGCGCGCCGCGGCTCGTCGCCGCGCGCACCTCTGTCCGCGTTGCGCGTACAGGCTCGAACCGTCCGAGAGCGAACGATGCCCTGAATGCGGAGCCGAGGCGACGCATCGTCCGCCGCTCATGGGTCCGAGACGGCTCGCGGCCGCCGCGATCGCGCTGTTGCTGCTGGCGCTCGCGCTGACGGGGTTCGCGTTGGTCTTTCATGCTCGCCGGCCGTACCCGGCGCTGCATCATGCGGCGTACGTGGGGGACGTGAAGGCCGTCGGAAGGCTTGTTTCGCAGGGAGCCGATATCGAGGGAAGGATGACGTACACGCTGTTCTCGCCCACATCGGCCTCATCGTTCACCGGTGGTTTCAAGTCCACCGGGCTGCGCCCGCTCATGCTGGCGGCCGCTGCGGGAGACGTCCCGACCGTGCGATGCCTCCTCGATGCCGGAGCGTTCGTTGACACGATGGATGATATGGGACTGACCGCGCTGCACTATGCCTGCGGCGCATCGAATCATGCGGTGATCGAAGAGTTGATCGCGCGTGGGGCGGATGTGAACGCCAACGCTCCGAACGCGACGCCGCTCTGGCAGGCGGCGTTCGGAGGTGATATCGCGGTGCTCGAACAGCTTGCCGAGGGCGGCGCCGAGATCGTCAATGACGAGCCGGCGTTCATGGTGGCGGTCCAAATGGGGCGTCGCCCATTCGTTGAGGAACTGCTGGAGCGTGGTGCCGAGATTACCGGCCTCGTGATGGCCCGGGCGGTTCGCAGCACGCGAATGGAGATGATCGACCTCCTTATCGAGCACGGTGGCAGTTTACGCCAGAGAGGTGGAGACGGTTCGACGATGCTCTTTCACGTTCCCTGCGACAAGGAAGCGCTTCCGCTCTGGGAGCGCATCATCGATGCCGGCGTCGATGTCAACGCCGTGAACAAGGCCGGCGACACCGCGCTGATCTACCAGGCCGGCTGCATGCCGGAACTGATCGAGTTCCTTCTTGACCACGGCGCGGATCCGACAATGAAGAACGCGGCGGGTGAGACCGCGCTCGATCTGGCGATCAACGAAGAGGTGCGAGCACTGTTGCGCCGCGCGATGGAGGACTCGGGCGAGAGAAGTGATGAGTGATCAGTGATGAGCGATGAGCCACGCGGGTTGAGCGAGCCCGCTCGTCCTCGAGCCGGGCGGCGTTCGAAGCTTCGCGTGCTTTCATCCCGCCAGCGGGGGCGTCGTATTGTTCGAAGGTCGCCCGGGCCGAGGACGGCTCGGCTTGCTCCCACGCGCCGTTCTGACGTTTTGACGTTTCGCCGTTTCGACTTTTCGACGTTTACTTCCGCATCGTCGCCGCGAAGAGGCTCGGGCCCTTGCCGTCCGTGTCCGGGTGGAGGCGGTGGTAGCGTTCCATGGTCACCCCGGCCGCGTCGGCCCAGCCGCACACGGTCGGCTCATCGAACCCCAGATGCAGATGCCCCATCGTGTAGCGATAGCTGTCGCGGTCGTGGGCGACCATGTCGACGATGAGCAGCATCCCGCCGGGCTTGAGCGCGCGGGCGGTGTCCTTCACCGCCGCCGCCGGCTCCGGAACGTGATGAAGGACGAGGTAGATCATCGCCGCGTCGATCTCCCCGTCCCCCAGCGGCAGGTCGGTCAGCTCCCCCAGGCGGAACTCGGTGTTGGGGAAGTCGGACAATCGCTTGCGCGCTGCATCCAGCATCGCCTGCTCGCGATCGACGGCGATGATCTTCGTCACGAAGGGGGCGAGGAACTCGGCGGCGTTGCCCGTCCCGCAGCCCAGGTCGGCGATCACGCGATCGCTGCCGATGAACCCCAGCAGGGCCTCGGTGGTGAAGCGGTTGCCGAACAGCTCGTGGCGGAGATGATCCCATTCGCTCCCCAGCCGGCCGAAGAAGGTCTTGCTGTCCTCGCGCCGGGCCGCGAGCACTTCCGTCAGACGGCTGTCGTCCTCTTCCAGCGTCGGCGTCGTGCCGAGCTGGGCGCGGGCGACGCGCCACAGCGCGCCCGCCTGTTCGTCGAGCGTGTCCTGGAGCAGGCAGTAGAGGCTGGCCGTGCCTTCGCTGCGCTTGACGACCCATCCCCCGTCGTGGAGCAGCTTGAGGTGCCGGCTCACGGTGGATTGCGGCAGTTGCAGGGCCCGGGCGAGTTCGCCCACGCTCAGCTCGCGCGCGTCCAGCAGGCGGAGCATGCGAAGCCGGGCCATGTCGCCGAGCGCGGCAAGGCGGTGCAGCAGCAGGGGCGTGTCCGGCCGGGATTTCATCATCTTGGAAAGAGGAAGCGGAGGCGATCGCCGCGGAGGCGCATTCGGATCAGGGCGCGTAGATGTCCCGCCCCGGCGGCAGGACGAGCGTCGGCCCGGGAACCTCGCCCAGCGCACGCAGGCGGTCGGCGATCCGCTCGTCGTCGGGGGCCATCCCCAGCGCCTGGCGGAGCCGGAGGATGGCCAGCTCGGTGTCGCCCACCAGCTCGGCGACGTCGGCGGCGAGGATGTACGGCTCGACGCTCTGGGCCCCGTCCAGCTCGATCGCCGTCTCGATCGCCACCGTCGCCGAGTCGGGATCGTTCATCTTCATGCTGTAGTCGGCGAGCCGCAGATACGCCCCCACCGACTGCGTCGACTCGGCCTGCTGGCGGAGGAACGCAAAAAGCTGCGCTTCATCTCCTTGACGGTAGAGGACTTCCGCCAGGGCGTCGGTGACGCCCGGATGATCCCGCCGCCGGGAGTGGGCGATCGCCAGCGATCGCTCGGCCTCCGCGAGCTGGCCCAGCTCCATCTGGCACAGCCCCAGCCTGTACTGGGCCTCCCAGTCGCCGGGGAAGCGGGCGACGATCTCCTGGTACTCGACGGCGGCGCCGATGTAGTCGCCGCGCTTGAAACGCAGATCGCCGCTCTCCCGCACCGTCGGCGTCGGCCGCTGGGACGCGCAGGCGCAGAGAATCACGGCGGCCAGCACACTCATCAGGACGGGCAGGGATCGGCTCATGGGGTCAACTCCATGACTGGGGGCTCGTGAGAGGCCGCCATGATACGGTCGCGCCGCCGGATCGGCCAATCGCGGATTTCGCTTGGGAGCCCCCGCCCGCGCGGGCATAATGGACGTGCAGGGCCCCCCGGTCCGGGCCGAGCCGGCCCGGCCGTCGCCGTGCGGCCACCCGCCCCGGCCGCTCGAGGTTCCTCGGCAGGCGCATCCCCTGAGGAGATCCAGACCATGAACCGTCCCATCGCCCTTCTCTGCGCCCTGTTGGTCCCGTTCTCCCTCGCGGCCGTCTCGAGCGCCGCCCCCGGCTCCGGCCTTTTGAGCGCCCGTTCCGGGGGCCCGTCCGCGGCCCCTTCCGGGGCCATTTCCGGGGGCTGGGAGGACGAGATGCCCATCACCCAGGATCCGGTCGAGCAACGCCAGTCGTGCATCAGCATCGCCCCGGACGACACGGTCTACGTCCTCTGGCCCGACGAGACCAACTGGGAAGACATGACGGTCAACCTGATGAAGAGCACCGATCGCGGCCATACCTGGGCCGAGCCCGCCGTGATCTTCGACGGCAGCCCGTTCGTCGAGACGGGCATCTGCGCCGATGCGCACGGCGTGCATGTCATCTTCGTCGAGTTCACAGAGGGCGAGGAGGGCGAATACCAGATCCCCTGGTACGCCCGCAGCGAGGACGGCGGGGTGACCTTCTCCGATCCCGTCCGCATCGGCACATGCGACAACGTCAACGGGGCCCGCATCTTCTCCGCAGACGGCATCGTCTTCCTCCACGCCCAGCACTGGGGCGACATGACGCCGGATAACTACCTGTTTGTGAGCCTCGACGGCGGCGACACGTGGGATGAGAAGCTCATCGCGCCCGGGGAGACCGTGCAGCATCCGGGCCTGGCCGTGCGCGACGGCGTGATTCACGCCGCCTTCGGCGGAACGCTCAACTCGCCGGGGATCAGCCATTCCTTCAGCACCGACCTGGGCGACACGTGGTCGCAGGCCGTCGCCGTCTCGGATGACGCGGGAGAGCACTCCCAGCTTCCGCAGATCGCGGTCGACGATCACGCGATCCACGTCGCATGGGAGGACGATCGTGATGAGCATTACAACGTCATGTATTCACGCAGCACGGACGGCGGGACGACATGGAGCAGCGATGTCCAGCTCAACGACACCTTCTACGGCGCCCGCGTGAAGCTGCTCGCCGACGAGACGGGCCTGCACGCCGCCTGGTGCCAGTACCACGGCGATGACGACTGGCCGAACTCCTGGAGCAGCGCCGACTACGGCATCATCTGGTATCGCTTCAGCGACGATGCGGGCGTCACGTGGACCGATGAGTTCCGCGTGTCGCAGAACGAGGACATCCCGCCCATCGACCTGCCGGACATGGGGGCCAACTACGTCAAGCTCGCCGAGTACAGCGCCGGCTTCTGCGCGATGTGGCAGGACAAGCGCGATGGCAACATCGACCTCTACCTGCGCAATCATCTCATCGAATGCCCCGGCGATTTCGATGGCGACGGCGATGTCGATACCGCCGATCTCCTGTTCCTGCTCGCAGCATGGGGAACGCCGGATGGCGATGTGGATGGCGATGGCGACACGGACACCGCCGACCTGCTCGCGCTGCTCGCCGCGTGGGGGCCGTGCTGATGGGAGAAAGCTGAAAGCCGGAAAGCTGAAAGCTGAAACGGACCGGGAGGGACGGAGGGATGTGGGCGCAGACACATGAAGCGCTGGATCCTCACCATCTTCCTCTTCCTCCTGCTTGGTGCGATCGTGAATGTCGCCGTGGCGTGGACGCTG
This sequence comes from Planctomycetota bacterium, assembly GCA_034211115.1. Lineage (GTDB taxonomy): Bacteria > Planctomycetota > Phycisphaerae > Phycisphaerales > SM1A02 > JAXHTH01. Next base: position 54,617 of record JAXHTH010000065.1, read on the forward strand.
GCTCTTGTGCAGAGGAGCCGAGTGGTGATCTACGGCACCACGATCCGGTATATCCCCAAGGATGCGCTGCGCGAGCCGTGCTGGAATGCTGACGTTCATCACAGACCGGGTGCCTGTTACATAGAAGGCTTCGCATGGAATGAGGTCCCAGCGGACGATGAGGAGGACCGTCCAGGTTGGAGTATCACCGCGACACGGCCAACTGACCGAGACGTCGCGCAGCGAGTTGCGATAGAGGAATACGCTCGCGGCTGGCCGATGCTGTCGCACTATTGCCGATGGAGTTGCACACGCAATTCCCCCTACGTTCTTGAGCGGGGATTGTGGGTCCCGGGACTCGCGAAGCGGCGGTGTGGAAACGAGGGCCGTGTTGTCCCACTGGCTGTGATCTGGCCCGGCTTTGTCGTCAACACGCTCTTCTACGCGGCCGTCCTCTGGCTGCTCATCCCCGGCCCGTTCGTGCTTCGTCGGATGATCCGCCGCAAGCACGGGCGGTGCCCGAAGTGCGGGTATGATCTGCGCGGGCAGCCCCCGGAAGTTGGGGCGGCCCCCGGAAAAGCCTGTCCGGAGTGCGGGTGGAATCGGCCCCCGGAAGTAACGGCGTGAAGCGCTGGATCTTCACCATCCTCCTCTTCCTCCTGCTTGGCGCGATCGTGAATGTTGCCGTGGCGTGGGGGTGCTACTGGAGGGGCCACTTGTCGTCAGGAGCGAGACCTTCCTTGGAACCGGCTCTGGCGGAGGAACTGTTTCGGAAGTGGGGTGGTCAGTTGTGTGTGGACGAGCATCTCTACGCAGATGGCGATCGAAACGTCGGTGCGACTTTCGTCCTTTTTGGCGTGATGGCGCCAAGTCGCTCGTCTGGGATTCCAGAGGCCCTGGCTCTCTGGCGGGCGGGGTGGCCCCTTTGTTCGGTGGAAGGTGCCCAGCACTTCGTGAACCGCGACGCTGGCGTGGGACCGAAGGAAAGCAACATCATGCTCTGGTCGCCCCCGGCAGCAATCGGCAGTTCTTTGCCATTTCACGCTCCCCGGGGATGGCCGCTGAAACCCAGCTGGCCCGGGTTCATCGTCAACACGCTGTTCTACGGTGTCATCCTCTGGCTTCTCATCCCCGGCCCGTTCGTGCTGCAACGGCTGATCCGCGTCAAGCGCGGCCGCTGCCCGAAGTGCGGGTACGATCTGCGCGGCGCCCCTTCCGGGGGCGGCTGTCCGGAGTGCGGGTGGAATCGGTTCCCCGCCCCCCGGTCGGCGGTCGAGACTGACGCCGTGTAAAGCCGCGGCCAGTGGCCGCGTCGTTTCGCGCGGGAGTGGGGGCGGGGTGTGGGATCGATCGTCCAACCCGCGACCACTGGTCGCGGCTTTGCAGTCCCGGTGGGTCGAATGAACACCCCGGTCGTTGCGCACGCGGCTGTACAATGCTTCGATGAAACGCTGGGTCTTCACCATCCTCCTGTTCCTCCTCCGCGGTGCCGCCGCTCCGTGTGCGTTGCTTTTCGCGTCGACGCAGATTTCACCCGCCAGCGGCCGATTGGGGGCTCGAAGTCGCGAGAGAGGCATTATGCTGAAGCGCGGCGGCCCGCCGGTGGTGCCGGGATAGGCCAAATAGGCAATGTCGGCTCCAACACAAAGGAACGAAGTCGTGACTCGTGCTGCATTCCTGCTGGTCATTGCGTTCATGCTCTCCGGTTGTCAAACCGGCGCGGACGGCCGGGTTCCCTTCGCTCGCTACGACTTCTGGAGAGGTGCCGCGATCAGGTTTGAACCTTGGCCCGGGGAATCCGACAGCCCCGAGGTGATGGCATCCGTCGTTCCCGGCGACCAGACGGTGCTTGCCCTCACCGAGGGCTATGCGCGCGGCAGTGGGTCCAGCGCCCATTCGTCACACGAGTCGTTCTATTTCGCACTTCCGAGCACGATCCAGCCGGGCGATCAGTTCGACGTCGATCCGGCGGACGGGACGTTCGCCTATGACCGCTGGGGCGGCTGGTTCTGGTACGCCATTGACTCGTCGAAGCCCGCGATGCTGCACGTTGAGATTCTCGATGTGCAGGAGGACCGGTTGGTTGCCCGGGTGCTGGTGGATCTTCCGGTTCTCGCGGAACCTGAATACCGAAACCCAGAGCGCGAATGCGTGGTGCCCGGACGTGTACAAGTGAACGATGTCTTCACCCTACACCGCCGCATGTCCACTCATCTCCTGGACCCGGAAGGTCGGGACGCGGAGTGATCGCGGAGCCGCGCTCCGGCGCATCTGCCGAGGCGGGCAATCAGCGGATCGAGCGATGCCCGGAGTGCGGGTGGAATCGGCCCCCGGAAGTAACGGCGTGAAGCGTTGGGCTGAAATGCGTGGACAAACGCCATGACTCATCGCCGTGTCCCCCACAGAAGTCGCCGCTGTCTCACGTGTGGATATACCCTCGACGGATTGTCAGGGAAGCGTTGCCCAGAGTGTGGAAGGGAATTCGACGCGATTGATCCGAGGACGTTCCGGTGGGATCCCCCGATCGATAAGGACCATGCGAGAACGAAGAATGGCTGGATCGTCTCCCTGGTGTATGCGGCTCCTCAAATCGTGTCGCTCGTGTTCTGGATGAGGCACGCGATGAACCCCAGCGTCGCGCTTCCCTGGGGTGGTGTCGTTCGTTGGGCATCGCTTGGAACCGGGCCCTTTGCCGGACTCGTGAACGAGTCAGGGAATCCGTGGGGGGTTGTCCTTCTGTTTGTGGCTATCTGGGCTTGCCTGATCGCCCTACTGCTGAGAACTCGCATGAGGAACGTCGCCTACCTGGTGCATGCCGTTTTGTCGCTGCTCTGGCTGGTGTCAGGTTATTGGGCAGGATTGGTGTCCGGGTACTTTGTCACATGATGTCGTGAGTCCAGCCTTGGTCTGACAACCGCATATTCTGGCGATCAGATGACGGATGTGCATCGCAGGACGCGGCGGCGTGAAGCGCTGAGACGCTGGATCGCTGCGCGGCGGGGCGGCCCTGTCGCCTAGGATCGTTGGAGATGAGCAGTCACTCGCCCGAATCCTGGCCGACGGTGCAGCTTCGGCATGAGCTGCCGGACGGGGCAGCGCACGTGGACTGGCTGCTGGGGACGGATCCGCGCGGCGAACAGCCGCTGATCACGTTCCGCCTGCCCCGGCGCATCGATGAGCTGCGGGCGGGGGAGACGATGGAGGCGGAGCGCATCGCCGATCATCGGCCGGCCTATCTGACGTATGAGGGGGCCGTCTCCGGGGGCCGGGGGACGGTGCGGCGACTGCGACGGGGGCGCATCCGCCGCTTCGATCCGCATCAGCCGCTCTGGCGCCTGACGGTGATCTGGGACGGCGATGGCGAGGCGGATCTCACGCAGCGCCTGCGCCTGGAGCTGCGGGGCGGGCACGGCGAGATCATCGCGGAAAGTCCTTGATTTCCCGGCCGGGGGGGCCGGTAGAATGCATCATGGATGGACGGGGCGCGGGCGCGGCGGCTTGTGTCGCGCCGGCGCTTCCGGTAGAGTCGCCGACGGTGCGGCCGCGTGCGGAAGTGGATGGTGTGCGGCGGTCGGCGCTGCGGTCCTGCTGAGGAAGGAGCCGTCATGGATCAGAAGAACTCCCCGAACCAGTCCCAGGGACAGGCCCCCGGAAGGGCCCCCGGAAGGGCCCCCGGATCCGCCCCCGGACAGGCCCCCGGACAGGCCCCGGGATCCAATCCCGGTCCGGCGCGTCCGACGGCCCCGCCGCGACCGGCCAAGCCGTCCAACCCCCTCGAGCCGGAGCCGGTGCAGATGGCCGAGTCCACCGGCCCCGTCGCCGCGCCGAAGAAGATCTCCGCCTTCGGCAAGGAGAGCACGCACGAGGACAAGTGGACGCGTTCACCCAACATCAACGAGACCGGGGCGATCCACGTGCGGACGTTCCACTCCAAGATCACCGACGACGCCCTGGCGTACATGGACCAGCAGATCAACGAGTGGCTCGATGCGCATCCCGAGTACGAGGTCAAGTTCGCCTCGATGACCGTGGGCACCCACAGCGGCAAGCTGAAGGAGCCGCACGTGATCTGCAGCGTCTGGGTGTGATCGGCCCCCGGGCGGCGCTTCGATGATCAACAGTCACTTCGGGCCCCGCGCCGCCGCGCGGGGCCATTTGTGTGCGTTGACGGGCGGCGTCATACGGAGTTCGTGTGACATGCAGTGACGCGTTCCCCTCCCC
>JAXHTH010000066.1:0-10336 GCA_034211115.1 Planctomycetota bacterium
CAGTTATGAAGCGGATCATTCCCAGTTGGCCAACAGCACGGTGAGGTCGATCCAGTTGACCGTGCAGTCGAAGTTCGTGTCGCCCGTGCACGCCGGGGGGCACGGGTCGTCGCACGCGCCCCATGCTGCAAGCAGAGCGAACAGATCACGCACGTTCACGAGGCCGTCGCCGTTCAGATCGCCGATCGCCTCGCACTCATCGGGAATGGCGTTGGCATTCAGGTCTTCGCTGATGCCCTCGAAGATATCGCAGGCATCGGGACTGCCATTATCGTTGCAGTCGATGCCAAGCGCACCCGCGAAGAAGTGGCCCGACCCCGGGATGGCGCCGGTGCTGGCGAGAACGAGATCGTGGGTGGCGGCGACAGAGATGCCGAAGTAGTCGCCCGGTAGACCATCCGAGGCCACAAGCTTGGCGATCTCCTGCCATGCAGTTCCGTCTCGGCGGAAGATGTGGACGGCCCCGGCGCCCCATCCCAGCGCTTCGTCAGTCGGCGCTCCGGCCACGATGACGCGGCCGTCGGGACTGACGGCGACGCTGAAGCCCAGCATCGGGAAGTCTCCGACGGGGTTGGACGCCGCCAGCTTCTCTTCGGGCAGCCAGGTCTCTCCCTCTCGTCGGAAGACGTACACAGCTCCGTTGTATCCATCGTCCCGCGTGGCACCGATCGCTATACGAATGGCATCGTGGCTCAGACCGACAGAATTGCCGAACCTCTGCGCGTGGCCGATGTAGTCAAAGGGCTCAAGCTGAGACTCCAGCAGCCATTCGCTGCCATCAAATCGGTAAGCAAACACTGCGCCGTGTGCCGAGTCCTTCTCCGCAGCGCCGACGAGCGCGATATTGCCGCGAATGGCAGCCGACGCGCCGAAGAACTCGCCGTACTCAGGCTCGGGATCGTTCAGCTTGGCTTCCTCGATCCAGTCTGAACCGTCATAACGGAAGATGTAGGCCGATCCGGATCCCCAAGTGCCATGGTCGTTTTCATCGCCCGATGCGCCGATAAGGGCAAGATCTCCATCGATCGAAACACTGAAGCCGAAGTCATCGTTGGCATCCGCATCAGAGGCGGTCAGATGCGCCTCATAGATCCACTCTGATGACCCTTCATCGAAGCGGAAGACAAAGGCCGCCCCGCTCAGGTATTCCGGCGCAGAGGCGTGCCTGGCGCCGACGATGACGACGCTGCCGCTTGTGGCGACCGCCCCTCCGTATCCGTCTTCAACGTCCGGTTCCGGCGATGGCAGCTCGGCTTCAAGCAGCCAGGTCCCCAACGAGGCGTTATAGCGAAAGACGTAGACAGTACCGATGTCCGGATGCACCCCTGGGTCGCCGACCACTGCGAGATCGCCGCACATCGCCACGGACCGCCCGAAATCGTTCGGGCCGCCATCGGGTGCCGTGAGCTTCTGCACCTCGCACTGTCCCCTCGCCGTCTGAACACCGACGACACCCGCCAGGACACCGCTCAGCAGGACAACACCCGGTGCGAATCGCGGCACGAGATGTCGGCGATGCCCGGTCACGGCTCGCCCCCTTTCAGAGATGAACGCCACCGCAGTCAAGCCTACCGCGCCGGCGGGGGAACGGAAGAGCGATCTGCCGTTTTTCGGCCTTCGGCTCGAGCGACGGCCGCTCGGACGCGGGCGAGCCGCGAGGGGTCCGGGCAATGACAACCTCAAGTGCTCGATCGGGCGCGACCCGCTCGCGAGGACGCGGCGGCTCGCTGGTCTGCCGGGCGCCACCGCCGGCGACGACTTCCGGGGGCGGGAGTCGGCGGTGCGAGCGCGCCTCGTGCTTCCGACATGGCCGACTCCCTTCGGTCGCTGGCCATGGCACCCCCCTCATCGCTCATCGCTCTGCTCGTATCGCACCCCGCGCCGCTCGTGCTCGCGGAGGATCTCGTTCACGATCGCTTCATCGCGGCCGATGAACTCGGGGGGTGAGACGCCGCGGCGGGCGAAGCGGCCGCGCGCGATGAGCCGGGCGATGATCGCACAGGGGAACGCGGTCGTGCGGGCCATGCTCGTCGCGTTCATCTGACGATCGTAATAGTCCAGAAGATCCCACCGCCGGTGCCTCTCGCGCCCGTCCTTGAGGCCCGAGACGATGATGCGCATGACCGTCAGATCCTCCTCGCCCTCCTGGTACATCCACTTGGGAAAAAGCAGACGGCTCATCACGTCGATGGGCCTGACGGCCGCGCCTTCGATCTCGATCGGCTCGTGGCTGAACAGGCCGGTGGCGCGGAAGACGCGCATGAGCTCGATGTGCTCGGGGTAGCGCAGCGTCTTCTCCTTCATGAACGGCACATCGAGCGTGTGAATGAGGCTGCGCAGGCCGTCGGTGTTGAACGCTTCCAGCGTGCCCGCGCCGGCGAAATCGATGAGCTCCGGCTCGCTGAGCGCTTCGCGGGTGACGATGCGGCCGTGCTCGACGAACCGCGCGGGACGCGTGTATTCCTCGATGACATCGGCGGGAGCGAAGCCGGCCTTGTACTCGAAGGGCCAGTGCCGCTCGCGGGGCAGGCCGCCGACGTAGATCTCGATCGCGTGCGTTTCGTCGAGTTCCGCCGCCCCGCGCGCCGCGAGGAGGTTGCTCATCCCCGGCGCGACGCCGCAATCGACGACCGCGGTGACATCGTTGGCCCGCGCGAGCTCATCGAGGTCGAGCGCATTCTCGGGCATGAACGAGATGTCGCAGTAGTGTTTCCCCGCCTCGATGATCGCGCGCAGCGTCTGGAAGCCGATGCGGCTGGCCAGCGCGCCGAGGACGATGTCGAACGGCTCGACGAGCCGCTTCACCGCCTCGGGATCGGCGCAGTCGGCCTGCACGGTTCGGATGCGCCCGGCGGCGCGCTGCTGCGCGGCTTGCAGCGCATCGGATCGCACGTCGGCGATGGCGACGTCGAAGTCGTCATCACGGGCGAGGTCGGCGGCGATGACCGACCCCACCATGCCCGCACCAAGAACGATCGCACTCGGCATCGCGCCTCCTCCAGACGTCAGGTGGTGAGAAGAGAACGGATCACAGATCCCGGAGAGGGACGGGAACGCTACCGCCCCCGTCGGCGAGGGTCAACGGGCTTGCGGCGGGACGGCGGCGCGAGCCCGCGGCGGCGGACATCGCCCCTCACGCCGCCAACAGGCGCGTTTTATGGGGCGAATCCACCCCGGGCGCCCCGCAGACCGCGTTCGACGCCGGTCCCGGCGACCCTGCGGTTCGCATCCGGCCCCCTCGGGCCTCGCTCGGCGGCGGTCCGGGACCGGGACCGGGGGCGAAAGAAGGCAAAATGCCTTTTGCCCTCGCGGGTCGTGGGGTATGCTGCTGAGAGTGGGAAGATGGGAGAACGGCCGGCCGCGTCCGCGGCGCGGTTGTAATTCGCGCCGGTCCGATCGGGCCGACCGCGGTGATGATGTGTGGAGGGTGCTCTGTGAGAACGGTGAACCCATCGATGCTCCGGATGGACGCCCCGACCGGCCCGAAGGGCTCCGGCCGGGCGTACCCGTTCAGGCGCTCGGCTCATCGCCGCTCCTCGGATGCTGTCAACGCCGGGTGCTGAGAAAGTTCAGTCAATCAATCCTGATCGCCACATGAGCAGAACGAAGAAGGAGCTGACACGATGAAACGAATGATGATGCTGTGCACTGCCGCCGCCACGTGTGCGCTGAGCGCTGCGGCGTGGGGGGGCGACTGGTTCGACAGTTTCGACAGCTACGCCTGTGAAAGCCAGATCGTCGGCCAGGGCGGCTGGGAGTTCTGGACCGGCGGCGCGGATCCCGGAACCGCGCGGGTCTCCTGCGCCACGGACGGCTATCCCGTCTACGCGGGCGACAAATCGCTTCGCATCCAGGGCGCGGCCGACTTGAGCGGCGACGACATCGTCCACACCTACTCCTTTGTCAACTCCGGGTTCTGGGGCTACACCGCCTGGCAGTACATCCCCGCCGACGCCTCGGGCGGCACGACGTTCTTCATCCTCCTCAACGAGTACCCGACAAGCTCGAACGCGAGCTGGTCGGTCGTGCTCCAGATGGATCCGACCGCGGGCACGGTGGTGAGCCAGTCGGCGGAAGGCGATGCGCCTCCCAAGCCGCTGGCGCTGGGACGCTGGGCGGAGATCAAGGTCCTCATCGATCTCGATGCCGATCTGCAGACGATCTTCTACGACGGCCTCCTGCTGGACTCGAAGACGTGGACGGGCGGCTGGGAGCCGGGCGGCCTGCTGAACGTCGGCGCCGTGGACCTCTGGTCCGACTCCCTGGCCAACGTCCCCGTGTTCTACGACGAGATGTCGCTCGTGGAGCTGCCCGCCCAGGGCGCCTGCTGCCTCGACACCGGCGAGTGCCTGGACGACACCACGCCGGCGGACTGCGACGCCGCGGGCGGCCGCTACATGAACAGCGGCAGCAGTTGCGAAGCCGTGGACTGCCCCGTGTACGGCGCCTGCGGCTGGGAGCTCATGGGCCCCATGCAGTTCTCCTACACCACCATCGGCCAGGGCGACACCTGCGACTTCGTCGGCAACTCCGAGGATGAACAGTTCACGGTCGAAATCCCGTTCACCGGCGAGTGGAGCTTCTCGCTGTGCGGCGGCGCCGACTGGGACACCGTCCTCGCCTTCGATCCCGACGAGTGCTGCGGCTTCGCCGAGTTCGACGACAACGGATGCCCCTCCGGCTTCCAGTCTCTGCTCAACTTCCCCGAACTCGCGGCCGGGACCTATTACCTCAACCTCGAGGACGTGAGCGGCCAGAACGGCGGCGAGTACACCCTCACCATCGACACGCCGTGCATCATCGACTGCCCCGACGGCGGCGTGGCCGAGCAGGAGCCGTGCGGTGATGACACCAACGGCGGCTGCAACATGGACACCCCCGCCTTCGAGGACATCTTCCTCGACACGCCCATCTGCGGCAAGGCCTACTACGACGGCTCCACCCGCGACACGGACTGGTATGAGTACGAGGCGCCCGGAGCGCAGGACCTCGTCTTCTCCGGCTCCGCCGAGTTCATCTGCGTGATCGGAATCATCCAGTACAACGAGGGCTCCGAAGGGTCCGGAAGCTGCGATGACATCAGCGGCTACATCAGCCCGTTCACCTCGATCGGTGAATGCGAGGAGAACGAGGTCGAGGTGAGCATTCCCGTGGCCGGCACGTACTGGTTCTTCGTCGCCCCCGACTTCAACAACGACGTCATCCAGTGCGGTGACGAGGACGGCCTGGAGAACGATTACGTGGTCATGCTCAGTGAGGCGGGCGATGACTGCCCCTGGGACTTCGATGACAATGACGTCGTCAACACCGCCGACCTGCTGTTCCTGCTCGGCGCCTGGGGTACCCCGGACGGTGACGTGAACGACGATGGAACCACCAACACCGCCGACCTGCTCGACCTGCTCGGGAACTGGGGCAACTGCCCGTAAAACCGCCGGATCGGCAGATTCCCGGGTTCGCAATCCCGCGGGCGCCATCCACCGATGGCGCCCGCTTGCTTTCTCCGGGCCCAAGACCGGAATACCGTTGATCGTCCGACGACATGTCGTACACTGATTTTCGCACCCACCCCGCCCGGCGGGTGCGACACCGGCGCTGGAGACGCCGAGCCCCTGAAGGAGACAGGAAGATGAACGCGAGAATGACAGGACGGAAGAGCATCGCCGGGGCACTGGCCATCGCCGGCCTGCTGCTCCTCACCCCCGCCGCCGGCGCCGGCGAGATCGAGGTGATCTTCACCGAGGTGCCCGGCCATCCCACCGCCCAGGTGCCCGGGGCGGTCGACGAGAACGGCGACCCCGTCGACACCGAGTTCAAGTCCATGGAGATCCTCTCCGTCAGCCCCGACGGCGGGCAGTGGATCCTCAAGGGACGCAACTGGCTGGGATCGGAGCTGGAGACGATGCTGCTGCTCGGCGCGGGCACGGAAGGGGCGGTGTTCGCCCAGGAGGGGCAGCCCGTGCACGACGGCCAGCCGGCGGAGGTCTACGACTTCTTCGGCTCCAGCCCTCCCAACTTCAATGAGCTGGGCCAGTTCATCTATACCGCCCGCGCGCGGGACGGCGATCCCGCCACCAGGCACAAGGGCATCTTCTTCGACGGGACCGACTTCATCATGGTCCGCGAGATGAGCGATCCCGCGCTGGGGCTCGTCGATCTCCCGCCCGGCGACTCCGGTGATGAGCTGTTCGGCAACTCCTTCAACTCCGTCCATCTGCTCAACGACGGCTCGTTCGGCTCCCACGACCCCACGATCCAGAACATCCACAGCTCGCGCCGCCCGGCCGTCTTCTACAAGGACACCGCCTTCCTCCAGACCGGCATCTCGCCCGTCGGCGACAGCATCTGGGATGACATGGCGATGAACACCTTCTGGACCACCCCCGACGGCACGAGGTGGATCCTCGAAGGCAAGGACGCCGGAGCGGAGAACCAGGATCTGATCCTTGTCGTCGATGATGTCGTCGTGCTCCGCGAAGGCTCGGCAATCCCGGGGTCCGGCATCATCCTCGCCGACATCTTCCATACGAAGCTCATCGCCAGCGGAGACTGGTTCTGCCGCGGTGACGATCCGGCGGACAACGACTGGGCCGTGCGCAGCGGCGCGCTCCTCGCCGCCACCGGCGATCCCGTCGTCGCCGGCGAAGCGGAGCTCTGGACCCACGCGTTCTATTCCTTCACCGGCAACCGCAACGGCGACTGGGTTCTGGCCGGGACAACCGACAACCCCGACATCCAGGTCGACTCAGTCATCGCTCTGAATGGCGAGGAGGTCGTCGTGCGCGAGGGCGACCCGGTCGACCTCGATGGCAATGGCATGTTCGATGATGATGCCTTCATCGGGCGTGGCGATGCGGCGCTGGACGCCTTCCGACCCGATGACATCTTCCTCACCGACGATGGCATGCTCTACTTCTTCTGCTCCCTGCGCAACGCCGCGGGCGAGGATCTCGGCTCCTTCGGCACCGGCGGCGACGCGTTCCTGCGTCTCGCGGTCGGCGCTGAATGCCCGGCCGACTTCGATGGCGATGGCGATGTCGACACCGCCGACCTGCTGCACCTGCTCGCCTGCTGGGGAACGGACTGCGGTGATGTCGACGGCGACGGGGACACCGACACCGCCGACCTCCTCGCCCTCCTCGCCGCGTGGGGGGAATGCCCGTAAGAAAAGCTGAACGCTGAAAACCGGAATGGAGATGTCGCCGGGACGGAGGCGCGGGGCTTTGGTGTCGCGCGCGCAGGGTCAGCGCGCCGGCACCGCGCGCGGCGCGGCGCCGGACGAGTTCCACCTGACCTCATCCAGCTCGATGCGGAACTGCTGGTCCGGCGCCAACAGATAGCCATCATACAACGGCGAGTAGGTCTTCACCTGGATCGTCTTCCCGTCCGGCTGGAACTCGAGCAGGCGCATGTACGCCTCGCCGCCCAGCTCGCGCATCTGGTAGTTGGCCAGCATCTGGTGACACGTGTGGCCCAGATCATTGGTCGAGGCGAGATAACCGGTCCCGTCGCCCAGCACGTGCCCGTTCAGGACGAGCAGGAAGTCATGGCGGCGGATCAGCTTGTTCCACAACTCTTCGCCGTCGTTCTTCGTGCCCCGCGTGTGATAGTGATGCGGGTTGTAATGCTGCGGGTGGTCCGCATCGGTGTGATCGTACCGCCGATCGTTGTTGTTCATGTAGGCGTGCGTGATCATGATGCCGATGCGGTCGGCGTGCCGCTCCATGACCTCGTTCGCCCAGGCGATCGTCTCGTCGCGCGGCGCCCATTCCAGGGCGAGGATGATCCACTTCGCGCCGCCCGCCTCGAAGAGATGATACGTGTTGTCCAGCCGCCCCTTGACCATCGCCCCGCCGAACGTGGGCCAGGCCGCGATCTTCTCATAGGAGAAATACTCGTTGAAGAGCGTGTCGCGTCTCGACGCGTCGCCGCTGGGGCCGTAATCGTGATTCCCCGGCGCGATGGCGTACGGCACCACCCCGTCCAGCAGGCTCATCGCATCGCGCGCGTTTCGCCACTCGCGCGGCGTGTTGTTGTTCACCACGTCACCGAGCTGGACCACGTATCTCATGTTAAGTCGATCGTGATTTCGGGCGATCCATCCCGTCTGCGCGTAGAACATCCCGGGATAGCGCAGCGAGTACACCTGCGTGTCCGGCAGCACCGCGAGCGTCCACGAGCCGGGCACGTACTCCTGCACCACGCGGGGCGAGGGCGTCACCGCCAGCGGCCGCGTCTTCCGCGCCGCCACGTTCATCACGTGCTCGGCAAGATTGGCGAAGAACGCCTCGGCAAACGCACCCTGCGCCGCGGCGAGCGCCTCGCTGCTTTCCTCGATCGGCGTGATCACCTTGTCGAATGCCATCGCGGCGAGGATGATCCGCCCCTGGCCGTATGCGCCCTCCATCAGCGCCGGGTACTGGGCGTGCTCCTCGGCCGCGAGCATCACCTCGAACCCGCCCTGGTCGGTGAACGACTCCCAGATCGTGCGCGTGTCGTGGAACGCGACCTTCCCATCGGCGATCGGCGCGCCCTTCAGCAGCGGGTTGTCGGGTGAGAGGACGAGTGCGGCGCCGAAGTCCCGATCGCCGCGCTTCGCGCCGTGCGTGGAGGGCAGAAACGGCGGCTCCGACTCGACCTGGTCCGCCTGCGTCATCTGCAGAAGCGTGTGCCCCTTGTCGACGTAGTTGTACAGATCCGCCGCGTACCGCTCCATGTACGCCGCGTACTGCGGGTGTTCGCTCGCAAACGAGCCGATCATGATCAGCTCGGCGTCGAAGGCGAACGGCGACTCGTCCAGCGGCATCGGCGCGACATCGAAACCCGCCCGCTCGAGCAGCTCCGCCGCCCGCGCCGAGTTCGTCCACTGATCGACGTGCTCGAGGACGAGCGCCCGCGGCCGCTCGTCGGCCTGGAGCGAAGGGCTGATGAAGAAGACCGCGGTGAATGCGATGATGGAAACGACGATGCGATGCATGGATGATCCTCCCGCCTGTGAGCGCCGGCCGCGGAGGCGGTGCGGCGCCGGGCGCGCATCATCGTACTCGACGATCGCGCTGCGTCGAACCGATACGGCCCGCGCCGTCGGGCCCTTCACACAATCTGAATCAGCGCAGTCCGGGGCCGGGGGCCGCAATCCGGGGGCCCTGGGCCGGGGCCGGGGGCCGGCGAGCCCTACCACGACCAGTGCAGAAGATTGCCGAGGAAGGCAAGCGCCGATTCCCCGCCGAACGCGCCGAGGATGGCGCACACGCCGCAAATGAGCGCGTGAATCCACCACGCGGTCACATCAGCCCAGAAATACAACCCGCCGGCGATGAGCGCTCCCGGCACCAGCCCGGCCAGGCCGTACAGGATTCGTTCGGTGATGGTTCCCAGCATGCTCACGTCCTCCTGCCTCGCCGCTGCGTGTGATCCATGGTACACGCCGCCCGGATGGCACGGAAGCACTCGCGTCCCGGTGCGAGTGCTTCCGCAGGTGGGGAGAGGCAGGGACGCCGCGGCCGTACAGGTCCAGCCGCAGGCGGGGATCGCGTCTTACAGGCAGTACATGAACGCCACCAGGGCGTCCTTCTCCTCCTGCGTCAGATCCAGGTCGAGCACGAGGTTGAAGAACTCGACGGTGTCCTCGAGCGTGAGCAGCCGGCCGTCGTGATGATACGGCGGCGAATCCTTGATCCCGCGCAGCGTGAACGTCTTGATCGGACCGTCGGCGATGTTGTGCTGATCGGAAATCATCTCCGCCTCGTAGAAACGCTCCAGGTGCAGATCGTGCATCCGGTCGTCGAGATAGAACGGGGCGGGATGGCACGCATCGCACCGGGCCTTGCCGAAGAACACCCTCTGGCCCATCAGCTCCTGTTTCGTCGCCTTTTCCGGGTCCAGTTTTCCGAACCCGTTGAGCTTCGGCGCCGGCGGGAAATCGATCATGTTCTGCATCTGCGCCATCATCGCGACCTGCGAGGCGCGGTCGGGAAGGTTCACGCCCTTCTTCGCCGCGGTGACATGATCACCGTCGAAATACGCCGTTCGCTGCTCGAACTCCGTGAAATCCTCGATCGACCGCAGCGAGCGCTTCGAGCCGTGAATCTGCTGGTTGAACATCCCGCGCAGGCTGACGGTGTCGAGGCGGAACCGCGCCGCCTGCGGCCGCGTGTCCGGGTTGAGATGGAACGCCGCGTTGGTATGGAAGTTGACGTGGCAGTCGAGGCACGTCACGCCCAGACTCGGCTCGAGCACCTTGCGGTCCTCGGTCTGGTTGAACTGTTGTTGGGGAAAGGGCGTGAGCAGAAGGCGCAACCCCTCCATCTACACCGGCGTCAGCACGCCCTTGAAG